>JAZUQS010000114.1:0-14002 GCA_045605825.1 Acutalibacteraceae bacterium | reverse complement strand
CTTTATGCAGAAGCAGTTAAATCTGCAAAAACAGTTGTTTGGAACGGACCTATGGGCGTATTTGAAAACCCCATTCTTGCAAAGGGTACAATTGCAGTTGCTAAATCTCTTGCAGAAACAGATGCAGTTACAATCATCGGTGGCGGTGACTCTGCAGCAGCAGTTAACACTCTTGGCTTCGGTAGCAAAATGACTCACATCTCAACAGGTGGCGGTGCATCACTTGAATTCCTCGAAGGTAAAGCACTCCCCGGCATCGAAGCAGTTAACGATAAATAATATATCACGCATCTTGCACATTTTAGTCACCCGAACTCGCGTATCTTTATACGCTTCGGGGTGCCTAAAAAGCACAATACACGTAATCTATTATTTATCACGTTGCGATTGATTTTTATATTGTTTCGGAGTATCTATAATACACTTCGGGGCGAAGAAAACACCAACTGCACGCAAACTATTACTTGTGTTATGTGATTAAGTACGCTTCGGGGTGCCTAAAAAGCACAATACACGCAATCTATTATTTATCGCGTTGCAGTTAGTGTTTTGAAATAACAAAAAAATAAAATTAAAATTTGTGAAAGGATTTATAGATATGGATAAATCACTTCGTAAAGCAGTTATCGCTGGTAACTGGAAAATGAACAAAACTCCCGATGAAGCAAAAGCTATCATTACAGAAATGAAGCCCCTCGTTGCAGGTGCAGATTGTGATGTAGTTCTTTGCGTTCCTTATATCGACATTTTTGCAGCTCAGGAAGCAGCTGCAGGCTCAAACATCAAAATCGGTGCTGAAAACTGCCATTGGGCAGAAAAGGGTGCATTTACAGGTGAAGTTTCTGCTCCTATGCTTAAGGCAATCGGTGTTGAATACGTTATCATCGGTCACTCAGAAAGAAGACAGTATTTCGGTGAAACTGATGAAACAGTTAACAAACGTGTGAGAGCTGCTCTTGACAGTGGTCTTACAGTAATTCTTTGCGTTGGCGAGCTTCTCAGTGAACGTGAAAAAGGCGTTACTATGGAAGTTGTTCGTTCACAGACAAAGATTGCTCTTCAGGGCGTTTCTAACGAAGAACTTGACAGAATTATCATTGCTTACGAACCCGTTTGGGCTATCGGTACAGGCTTAACAGCAACTGCTGAACAGGCTAACGAAGTTAACCACGCTATCCGTGAGGTTCTTGGTGAGCTTTACTGTCCCAAGTGTGCAAGCCGTGTTACTATTCAGTACGGCGGTTCTATGAACGCAAAGAATGCAGCAGAGCTTCTTGCTCAGAAAGATGTTGACGGCGGTCTTATCGGCGGCGCTTCTCTTATCGCTGAAGATTTCTCTGTTATCGTTAAAGCTGCAAGCATCTGATTGTAGAAAAATTTCAACAGGGCAGACGGACAGTCTGCCCGAAAATTTTGTAAAGGCAGGAAAAATAAATGTCTGAAAAAGTACTTCTCGTCGTTATGGACGGCGTAGGCTATTCAAAAACAGGTCTCGGTGATGCAGTAACTCTTGCAAACACACCGGTTCTTGATAAACTTCTTAAAGAGTGCCCCAACGTTCGCCTTAAGGCTCACGGCTCAGCAGTAGGTCTTCCTTCTGATGACGATATGGGTAACAGCGAGGTTGGTCACAATGCCCTCGGTTGCGGTCAGGTTTATTCTCAGGGTGCAAAGCTCGTTAATGAATCTATCGAATCAGGAAAAATCTATCAGTCAACTGCTTGGAAAGAGGTAGCTGGTAACTGTATTGAGAAAAACTCAACTCTTCATTTTATCGGTCTTCTTTCTGACGGTAACGTTCACTCGAATATTTCTCACCTTATTGAAATGCTCAAGCAGGCTAAAGCAGAGGGTGTAAAGAGAGTTCGTGCTCACATTCTTCTTGACGGCCGTGACGTTCCCGCAACCTCAGCTCTTCAGTTCGTTGACCAGCTTGAAAACGCTTTAAATGACCTTAATGACGGTGAATTCTGCGGTAAAATCGCTTCAGGCGGCGGCAGAATGGTTATCACTATGGACCGTTACGAAGCTAACTGGAATATGGTTAAGCTCGGTTGGGATACTCACGTTAAGGGTATCGGCAGACAGTTCGAAAACGCAACAGCTGCTATTGAAACATACCGTGCAGAAAACGACGGTATTATCGACCAGGATCTTCCTCCCTTTGTTATTGCTGAAAACGGTGAGCCCGTTGGTGCAATCAAAGACGGCGACAGTGTTGTTCTTTTCAACTTCCGTGGCGACCGTGCTATTGAGCTTTCAATGGCTTTTGATAATGAAGAATTTAACTTCTTTGACAGAGGAGCAAAGCCCGACGTTGTATATGCAGGTATGCTTCAGTATGACGGTGACTTAAAGCTTCCCGAGAGATTCCTTGTTAATCCTCCCGAAATTAAAGATACACTTTCAGAGCTTCTCGTTTCAAAGGGTATGAATCAGTTTGCGGTTTCCGAAACTCAGAAATACGGTCACGTAACATATTTCTGGAACGGTAACAAGAGCGACAAATTCTCAGAAGAGCTTGAAACATATATGGAAATTCCTTCAGATAAGGTTTCCTTTGATGAAAGACCCTGGATGAAATCTGCTGAGGTTACAGATGCAGTTATCGAGGCTATGGAAAGCGGAAAATATGACTTTATCCGTTGTAACTATCCTAACGGCGATATGGTTGGCCACACAGGTAACCTTGACGCTACAATTACTGCAGTTGAAGCAGTTGATTTAGGCCTTGCAAGAGTCCTTAAGGTTGCTGATAAATGCGGTGTAACAGTTGTTATTACTGCTGACCACGGTAACGCAGATGAAATGCTCGAAAAGAATAAGAAGGGTAATATTGAAGTAAGAACTGCTCACTCTCTTAATGCAGTACCTTTCATTATCTACAGCAAAAATAGCTACGAGCTTAAAGACGGTGAATTCGGTCTTGCAAACGTAGCTCCCACAGTTGCAACAATTTTCGGTATCGAACCCTACGCATCTTGGGAAGAGTCAATGATTAAATAATTATTGATAAATAAAAAAAACTAAAGCTTAAAGCCACTACCGATATGTTTCGGTAGTGGCTTTTGCATAAATTAAAGGTGTTCAGTTTGTATGAGTTTAACAAAGTTTTGCGAATTGTAAAAATATTACGAGGTTTTTAATGTTTTTTGTCATATAATGAATGTGTGGGAATATTTTCTGAAATTACAAGTTATATATAAACACAAAACAGAAAGGGGTTAGCTAAAATGATTTTTTCAAAAAAACTTACGGTGTTTTCCATCTTGTCCTTAATTGTGTCAATGATTTTGTATTGTGTCATTTTGAATTGGCGAATTGATGTGATGGAATTTGAAGATTTACATATTTTTTTATCGTTAGCTCAAATGTTTTTAGCTTTATCACTTTTCTTTGTCATAAGCTTGATTTTGCTGAAAAAAGGTATCAATGCAAAGAAACTTAAAAAGTTTGTTATATCATTCTGTTGTTTAGCAGTTGGTGTTACAGTTGCGTTTGTTTGCTATAACAGTGCAACCCGCTACGATTGGTACATTCCCAAAACTGTAGCTGAAAAAAACCCCGATTTAATTCAGAAACAATTCCCTTACCATGATATAAGCCAAGAGGATGATGAAGATTTTTGCGTTTCTCATATTTTAGGTACAAGTTATTACACTTTTGACGTGCGAGGTTACACTCAAGAACAGCAAAATATTTGCTATAAAGCCGAATATTTCGAAAGCATCAGCCCTTTTATGAACTTAAAATATTATTTCGAAAAGGGTAGGATATCAGTTTCAGATTTGAGATATATAGGTGCTTTTACAAAGGCTGAAGAGATAACTGTAAACGGTATGGATATTATAGTTTTTACAAAGGCAGATGGAGATGACATTGCTGTTTACATAAGTGATTTTAACAAAGCTTTTTATGCAGAATTAGATAACGATTTTTCTAACCCTATAAACAGAGATGAGTTTATCGATACCGCTATTGAACAGTTCGAAAAAGCAGAAAACTGTGCTGACAGTAAAGCCTTTCTTGACAGAAGATAAGGGGTGTTTATATGAGTTTTTTATCACAATGTATATTTTATTTTATAAAAGGTGTAATAAGCTTCTTTTCAAGTGACTATCTTTCGTTTGATATGACAAACGATTTCAGATTTGTTTTGATTTTTATATCAATCGTTATGACGGTTGTTGGGTTTATTGCGATATTTAAATTCAGTAAAAAGCCTGTAAGATATTTGGATATACCTTTAATGTTTTTAGTAACAGCCGTAGCTATATTTTCTGAAATTTACGTTTCCAGATTCCTTTTTCTTATGATTGTACCTGCTATGTTGAGTGTAATACCCGCTGTATTTCATATAGCTCGTTGTGTGAGCTGGGCAATTGACGTTAAGAAAAAAAGAAGAGTTCCGCAGAAGAAAAATGCCTTTGTGGTTATCGCTTATGTTGTTGCATCGCTTTTGTTGTCATCGTTAGTGTTTGTAGATTTCGGTGCAAAAACTCAAAAGCCCACACAAGAAGAGATTGAGCTTGCTTATGATTGTTATGATTATACTACGAAATACTTGACGGCGATTCCTGACGATGAAGAAACGCTTAAACAAATTGAAGTTGTGACAAGAGAGCTAACGGAAAACGGTACTTTCATAAAAGTTTTTGACGATTCTCTTTTTCACCAAAAAGATGCCGGTGCTGTAATAAAAGAGACGGCAAAAGCAAAGACAGTTAACAGAAGAAAAGCATATGCAAACGTGGTTGCTTTGCGTTTGAAAACTCTTATAGCATTGAAAGATTATGAAACATATAATGAGTTTTTTGTTGATAATTGCGGTTATCTTTTTTATAAAGACCTTTCATTCTATTTTGATTCGTGGGTTAATGACGATTTCGTTTTATCAACAGAAGATTTTGAAGCAATTGTTTCGGGCTATGAGAGTGCATATGAGCTTTGCGACAACGATAGTGACAGATTGTTTATAAATAGTGACGTAATCCAATTCTATGGTGAGTATGCACCTGACGATACCGGTGTTGAAAAATATGAAAAAATACGTGCCGAAATATATGATTCCAACGACTACGATGAATTGTTGGCTGATGCTCGAGGCAGTGCAGGGTATATGTCAGAAGAATTGGCGATTGAGTAAGATATAAGGATTCACACTTGTTATGACGTTAAATCTGATGAAAATACTGTTGAAATAACTCGATTCGCTTCATAACTAAAATAGTCGAGCATTAGTTTTGATTACCAGTCATTAATATAAGAATGTCCAAGGGGTGTACCTCTCTTCGAAGAGAGGTACACGCCTTCAATTTATATTTATCTCTGATTCTTTATCAGCTTATAATCTCCGCTTTTTAAAATCCTCACTAAATCATCGTTTGTTTTAATCGGCTCGGTTGTTATAATTCCGCCGAGAGCGACACCCGTTTTTCTGTGGCAATCGCTACCGCTTGTCTTGATTTTAGCGTTTATTTCGTTTGCCCATTTTTCTGAAAGCTCGTTTGCTTCTTTTGTGGCTTTGCCGTTGAAAACCTCAACACCGTCAAGATATTTCGGGTTAGCTCTTGTAATCAGTTGCCTGAAAGGGTGTGCTTGTAAAAAAAGACATCCCTTTTGACGAAGAAGCTTACTAGCTCTTTTAATATAAAGGGGAAGTAAAAAAGGGAGCTGGTAAAGCATTTCTTCAGTTATGCCGTATACAAGGTAGTCATTAACAGTTGCATAAAACCTTAGCTCCATACCAAGTAAAACAGAAAAGCTTTCATCTTCAAACTGCTTCGCTTTTCTGTATCCTTGTAAATAATGCTCAAGTGCTTTGTTTTTATTAAAAAACTCTGCGGGTTTGAATGTCATAGGTGAATAATGGTCTGTAATAACAATACCGCTGTATCCCGCGTCTTTGTATAACTTTACAAGCTCTTCCGCATCAAGTTGACCGCAACGGCTTGTATTTTTTGTGTGCGAATGTATTTCGTATTTATATTCCATAACAAACTCCTTGTGTGATTTTAAAATTATACACCACAAAAACAATTAATTCAATCTTTTATTCTTAAATGGTATTGATTTATTGGATGAAAAATTGTATTATTTTGGAAAAGGAGAGGGTTTTAATGTTTTTTGATTTTACACTTATCGGCTTACCCGAAAAAATTTGGTCGCTTTTTATGGCTATTATTTCACTTTTTGTCGGCTTTATGGATATGGGTACACCTATGGTTACTCCCGAGGTTGAATATGTTAAACAAGATCAGTTTTTACTTCTTGATGCTACTTATACGGGGCAGGGCATAGCAACTGACGGTGAATATTATTATACTGCAGGTACAATTACCGCTTTCGGTATGGCAGGTCTTGCAAAGTGGGATGCTGAAACTATGGAGCTTTGCGTAAAAAACAATGACCCCATTCCCTCAGAATACAAAGATAAATATAACACCGACCATGTAGGCGGCATCAGTTATTACAACGGTCTTATTTATGCGGCAGTTGAAAACAAAGCAGAAGATTTCCCCCTTATTATAACCTACGATGCAAGAACCTTGAAAATGGTTGAGGTTTATGAGGTTGAGGGTGAGCTTCTTCCCGACGGTATTCCGTGGTGTGCAGTAGATGCGGCAAACGGATATATTTACACATCGCAGTTTAATGAAGCAGAGTATATAGTCGCTTACGACCTTTATACAATGGAATTTTCTCATATGCTTCCTCTTTCAGAAAAAATTCTTCGTGTGCAGGGCGGCGAGGTTTACGACGGTAAGCTTTACCTTTCAAACGATGCAGCGGATAGTAACGACGATTCGATTTATATCGTTGATTTAGGCACGGGTGATGTTACAAAGCTTTGTACACGCTCTCTTCCCTCTATAGCGGGTAACGAAGCAGAGGATATTACTGTTTATCCTATGGCAGACGGAACTCTCATTCACGTTCTTGATTACAATAAAACAATCGGTGTTTACTTAAGACATTACACAGTAAAATAATTGAGTAAATAGTAAAAAACAACCGTTTCGGCATTAACTAAAATGTCGAAACGGTTATTTTATTTCTTGTTAAAATTTTACGGGTATACCGCCGTTTTCTCTTGATTGGTCTGCTTTGTAAACGCTTAAGTGACCTGTCATTGAGTCGAAGATAGATGTACAAGCAAGGCTTGGTGTTTCACCTTTTATAAATTTAACGAAGTCAGCTGCAAGTCTTTCGTCACCGCCGCCGTGACCGCCGTATGCACCTACCATATCACCCTTGATATTAAGGTCAACCTCTTCAACGTCACATTCTTCGTTGTGGGCATCGGGGGAGGGGTTGATTTTTAAAACGGTGTATTTTGATTCTTCAAAGTTACCGAAAATTTCACCCTTTGTGCCTACAATATGAATCTTTCTCATTGATTGTGATGAACCGCCAACAAGGTTGTGAGTACCCGTTGCACCGCTTTCAAAGTTTACTAAAACGCTTTGATGGTCTACAACGTTATTGTCGCATTTGTAAATGCATCTCGCATAGGGTGAATCGCTTTTCATAAGAGCAATTTTATCTTCAATAGTGGGGTTATCAATATGCTCTAATGAGTCCCATACGTAGAAAGCCCATCTGTCAGGATGGTCTATGTAAAGCCTTTTTGTTGAGTAAACGCATGTGTCAACATGAGGGCAGTCAACCATACAGATATTACCCGCACCCTCGGGGGCGTTTTCGGGCTTGAATTGATATTTACCGCCAAAGGAAGCAATCTGTGTAGGCTTCGTTTCGCTCATAAGCCACATCATAAGATCGATATCGTGACAGCATTTTGCGAGAAGCATTGATGTATGGCATTTTTCAGAGTTTGCCCATTTACCTCTTACGTACGATGTTGAAAGGTGATGATAGCTAACGTTTTCGGTGGTCTGAATATTGATTATATCACCGATTTCACCGTTTGCAATACGCTCTTTGATAGAATAATAAAACGGAGTGTATCTTAAAACGTGGCAAATCATTACCTTTGAATTATTCTTTTCAGCACATTCTTTAAGCTTTAAAGCTTCTTCCTCGTTTACGGCAAATGGCTTTTCTAAAAGCATATCATAACCAACATCAAGAAGGGGGATAGCCGTTTCTATATGCTGGTTATCCATAGTACCGTTGATTATAGCATCTGCTAATCTACCTTTTTTAGCAAGCTCTTGTGCAGATTCAAAGCACATATCTTCGGAAAAACCAAAATGCTCCATAGCCTTTTGCCTTTTAATAGGGTTAGGGTCTGCTACACCAACTATTTTAAGCAATTCAGGGTTTGTTTTTGCTAATTCACTGTAAATCATTGCACGGTGACCGGCACCAACAATTATAGCGGTAACGGGCTTATTATTCATAAAAACACCTCGTTATATTTTCGCAATTCTTATACGTTAAATCTGAATAAAACGATATCTCCGTCTTGCATAATGTATTCCTTGCCCTCGGAACGAACAAGACCTTTTTCTTTTGCAACTGTCATTGAGCCGCATTCCATAAGAACGTCAAAGGAAACAACCTCTGCACGAATAAAGCCTCTTTCAAAGTCTGAGTGGATTTTACCTGCAGCCTGAGGAGCCTTTGTGCCTTTTTTAATTGTCCAGGCTCTTACCGCGGGCTGACCTGCGGTAAGATAGCCCATTAGACCTAAAAGGTCGTAGCTTCGTTCAATAAGAAGGTCAAGACCGCCTGTTTCAATGCCTAACTCTGAAAGGAACATTTCTTTTTCGTCCTTGTCAAGCTCTGCAATCTGTGCTTCAAGCTCTGCGCAGATTGGAAGCACCTGACTGCCTTCTTCAGCGGCAATAGCCTTAACTGCATTGTAACGGGCATTTGTATCAATCTGCGACGAGAAATCCTCTTCACTCATATTACAAGCGTAAATAACGGGCTTTGATGTAAGAAGGTCAACAGTATCAAGAACCTCTTTCTCATCGTCGGTAAGCTCAACTGCTCTCGCGCATATACCGTTGTCAAGAGCTTCTCTTACCTTTTCGAGAATTGCAAGCTCACCTGCAAGAGTTTTATCACCCTTCATAGCCTTTGTAGTTCTGTCAATTCTTCTCTGAAGAATTTCAGCATCTGAAAGGATAAGCTCAAGGTTTATTGTTTCAATATCTCTCTGGGGATTAACGTCACCGTCAACGTGCATAATATCGTCGTTATCAAAGCAACGTACAACGTGAATGATTGCGTCGACCTCGCGGATATGAGAGAGGAATTTGTTGCCGAGACCCTCGCCCTTTGAAGCGCCCTTAACAAGACCTGCAATATCAACAAATTCAATTGTTGCGGGTGTAACCTTTATGGGATTATACATTTCGCAAAGTGCATCAAGTCTTTTGTCGGGCACTGCAACAACGCCTATGTTAGGCTCAATTGTACAGAAGGCATAGTTTGCCGCTTGAGCACCTGCATTTGTAAGAGCATTAAAAAGTGTACTTTTGCCAACGTTAGGCAAACCTACGATACCAAGTTTCATAATTTAATAACATCCTTTTTGAAGTGAATCTAATCACCCTAAATTTCCAACTACATATTTTACCATAATATATTAGTTATTTCAATAATTAAAATTGCTAAAACACATAATTGTATACATATATTTCTAACCGTCAATAATATCCTTGAGGTGATATTTTGAAATTCAGAACTGACCTTGCTCTCGAAAGGCACGAAATGCTTAAGAATGAGCTGAAGGGTGTAAAAGCAACTAAACGGGAAAACGATGAAGCTACTACAACCATAATTGAAATAACCGATGACGTTACCGCTAAAAAATTAGGTAAAGCAATAGGTAAATATATTACTCTTGAAATGAATTCATTTTCCGATGAGCCTACCGTTTCCGACGGCCGCTTGAAAGCCCTGATAGAAAGCATAAAAGAGCTTTTACCCAAAGGGGATGGAGTAGTGCTTGTGGCGGGAGTAGGTAACGAAAGTATTACGTCTGATGCGTTAGGTCCTATGACCGCATCAAATATTTTTGCAACACGCCATATAAACGATGAATTACGAAAATATGCAGGCTTTAATGAAAAATTAAGACCCGTTGCGGCAGTTTCAACCGGAGTTTTAGGTAAAACGGGTATAGAGTCCTCTGAATACATTAAATCAATATGCGAAAGTATTCATCCTGAATGCGTTATAACAATTGATGCTTTAGCAGCTGGTAGCGTTAAAAGATTAGGAACAACCGTTCAAATGTCTGATACAGGTATAGCTCCCGGTTCGGGAATAGGAAATAACCGCAAAAGAATTGATGAAGCTTTTATAGGTGTACCCGTTATAGCAATAGGTATCCCAACCGTTGTTGATGCTCTTTCCTTAGCCGCAGAGCTTTCAGGGGTAAATGAAAATGATTTCAATTCAACAGAAATTATTCAAAAAAACGGGTTGATTGTAGCTCCTAAGGATATCGACTTGTTAACTAAAAATGCATCGTATCTTCTTGCACTTGCAATTAACTGTGCATTACAACCTACGCTTTCGGTACAAGAGCTATATTCTTTAATGTAAAAATCATACTCTTTGTAAAGACGTCATAAACTCTTAACAGAGGGTGATAATTTGAAACGAAAATCAGATTTCTTTGTTAATTTGCTATGCGTTGTCGTTTGTGTGGCTCTTGTTACCACTACAGCATTTACTGCCGATTTTTTCAGCACTGCAATTCTTGGTGTTGGGAAAAATATCAAGACGTTTCAAGACGAGCTTAACGGTGGAAATATATCAGTGAATTCAAGCGGTATAACGCAAAATAAAGAAAGCGGATTCTCACCCTTGGGTTTCGGCGGTGGCGGTTATAAAAGCGAAAATATAACCGATACACCGTCGGACATACAAGCTCTTATGAAATCCTACGAAAGCCTCTACGAAGGCTTTGAAAAAACAGGGGATATCAATGAGCAGAAAATGGGTGCAACCTCTAACACTCAGGTCTATTCATTTGTGAAAATAGATAATAAAGCCGAAGTGAATATTGATATAAAAGCTCTTATAGATACTAAACCAACCTATAACGAAATAACAAAAGATGAGCCATATATACTTGTTTATCACACCCACACAACCGAAGGCTACGAAATACTTGATAAGGGGTGGTATTCTAATTCGTATAATTCGAGGACAGAGGATTCGTCTCGAAATATGGTAAGAGTAGGAGAGGAGCTCGTAAAGCAATTAGAAAAAGCGGGCTTTAAGGTTATTCACGATAAAAACGTTTACGACAGAAGCTATACGGGTGCTTATTCGAGGTCATTGGAAACCGTGAAAAAGTATCTTCAGGAGAATCCCTCGATTATGATAACGCTTGACGTGCACCGTGATGCTATTCATTATTCCGATGGCACAAAATGTAAGCCTACCGCAGAAATAAATGGTAAAAAGGCTGCTCAGGTAATGATTATTACAGGCTGTGAGGGTGATGGAGTTGAAGAATTTCCTCGATGGTACGAAAACCTTACGTTTTCTGTTAATTTACAAAATACAGTTGAAGAAAGTTATAACGGGCTTATGCGACCGATTTTCTTTTGTAACAGAAAGTATAATATGAACGTAACGCCTTGCTCTGTGCTTCTTGAATTCGGTACTGATGCTAATACTCTTGAAGAGGCGGTGTATTCGGCTTCTTTAATAGGCGAATCGCTGGGAAAAATGTTAAATAAAGAATTAGGAGAATAATTAAATGGAATGCTTTGATAAGTTGTTTACTACTTTTTC
Organism: Acutalibacteraceae bacterium; assembly: GCA_045605825.1. Lineage (GTDB taxonomy): Bacteria > Bacillota > Clostridia > Oscillospirales > Acutalibacteraceae > DTU089. Next base: position 2,272 of record JAZUQS010000114.1, on the reverse strand, counting down.
TGTTACGGTTGTTGTGATTCTGTTTCTCGTTGCAACCGTTTCAGCGGCTATAACTATAATCGATAAAGGTAACAGTAACATTTATTCGGCAGAAAAAACTGAAAAACAGTATTTTTCTAACAATTTTTTTGTTACGGAATTGTGAAAAACGAGAATTTTTTGTAAAAATATTAAAATTCTATTGAAAAACATATCTGTTTATTGTAAAATATTAGCAAATAAAGCTACTGATTGCTATGCCAATGGGTCAGTAGTTATATTTAGGAGATGAAACATTTGTCAGTAAAACTTAATACTCGCTATCTTGAGGGCTTTGTTAATGAAAACGATGTCCAAGGTATTGCTCCCGAGGTAACGGCGGCGGTTGAGCTTCTTAATTCCAGAACAGGTGCCGGTAACGATTTTCTTGGTTGGCTTGATTTACCTGTTAATTACGATAAAGAAGAATTTAACCGTATAAAGATTGCCGCAGAAAAAATCCGTAATGACAGCGATGTGCTTGTTGTTATCGGTATCGGCGGATCTTATCTCGGTGCTAGAGCAGCTATCGAGTTTTGCAAATCCCAAAACCGAAATTTGCTCGAAAAGCCACAGATTATTTTCGCAGGTAACACACTTTCTTCGGCTGCACTGGCAGAAGCAGTTGCTCTTTGTGAAGGTAAGGATTTCTCGGTAAACGTAATTTCTAAATCAGGTACTACTACCGAGCCGACTATAGCATTCCGTGTTTTCAAGGATTTACTTGAAAAGAAATACGGTAAGGCTGAAGCCGCTAAACGAATTTACGCTACAACCGATAAAGCACGCGGAACTCTCAAAGAGCTCTCCAACCGTGAGGGTTACGAAACCTTCGTAATCCCCGATGACGTAGGCGGTAGATATTCAGTTCTTACAGCCGTAGGTCTTCTTCCTATAGCTGTTGCAGGAATTGATATCGATAAAATGATGAAAGGTGCTAGTGACGCCCGTTCAGCTTTCGCAGAAGGCGACGTTTATACAAACGATTGTTATAAATACGCCGCTATGAGAAACATTCTTTATCGTAAAGGTAAATCGGTTGAAATGATGATTTCATACGAGCCTGATTACACAATGATGAACGAATGGTTCAAACAGCTTTTCGGTGAAAGTGAAGGTAAAAACGGCAAAGGTCTTTACCCGTCATCAGCAGTTTTCTCAACCGATCTTCATTCTCTCGGACAGTACGTTCAAGAGGGGGAAAGGGTAATGTTTGAAACAGTTGTAACCTTTAATAAGCCTAAAAATGAGCTTATTATCGGTCTTGATCCCGAAAACGGTGACGGCTTCAATTTTGTTGCAGGTCAGAGTGTTGATTACGTTAACAAAAAAGCCTTCCTCGGTACAATTCTTGCTCATACTGACGGTCAGGTTCCTAATATGGTTCTTGAGCTTGATGAAATGAATGAGTACGATTTCGGTTATCTCGTGTATTTCCTTGAAAAAGCTTGTGCAGTTTCAGGTTATATTCTCGGCATTAACCCCTTTGACCAACCCGGCGTTGAAAGCTATAAGAAAAATATGTTTGCTCTTTTAGGTAAACCCGGTTATGAAGAACACAAGAAGGCTCTTGAAGCAAGACTTTCTTAAGCAGGTTTTCTTGCAAAAAATTAATTAAGAAATTTCGTCGCAAGACGAGATAATAAACAACGGAGGTAAATCATTATGGTTTCACTTATTATTGGTAACAAAGGTTCCGGTAAAACAAAAAGACTTATTGCTATGATCAACGATGCAGTAGCTAAATCAATAGGTACTGTTGTTTGTATAGAAAAATCCCCATTGCTCACTTACGAGGTAACTCATAAAGCAAGACTTATCGAAACAGAAAGATTTGACGTTGAAGGCTGCGATGCTTTCTACGGTATGGTTTGCGGTATCATCGCTCAGGACCATGACATCACAGAAATTTTTGTTGACGCTACGTTCAAGATTGTAGGCAGAGATTACGATGAGTTTGCAAACCTTATCAAGAAGCTTAGCAAAGTATCTGAAGAAAACGAAACAGATATCGTGTTCACAGTTTCTGAAGATGAGGAAAAACTTCCTGCAGCTCTCTTTGATTATGCAAAGAAAATCTAATTGAAATAAAATAACTGAAACTCTCTGCAAATTGCAGAGAGTTTTTTAGTTTTTCTTATTGACAAAATCACTTTTAGATAATATAATACTTGGGTATGTTGAGAGGTATAGTATATGATTATCGAACTTGAATCAGTTTTTAATACCGAAGGGCTTAAATTTCCCTTTGATT
>JAZUQS010000113.1:0-19086 GCA_045605825.1 Acutalibacteraceae bacterium | reverse complement strand
GGAGGCCAAGCGGTCTTAGGAAGACAATCCAAGCCCACAACTCCTTGGCTCACAGAACGACATGGCTAGATCCGACTTATTACCACACGCCCCTCAAACGTGCGCGTCTGCCGATTCCGCCACTCTCGCAAGTGCTTAAATAATATACCACCGAAGATATGATTTGTCAACAGTTTTTTGCAATTTTTTTAAGAATTTTTTGAAAATAGTTTTTTAGGTGTGTGCTGTTCTTGAAAGAGCGGTGTTACTGTTATTAAAATCGTTGTTTAACGTAAATTTATAGTGCATTTAAAGAGCTTCTTATACTCCGAAGGTGAAAATAAGATAAAAAACTAAAGCAAGCTGTAGAATTATTATAATAGGCAAGCCTATCATAAATTTTTTATGCTTTGTTTTATGGCGGATTTTAAGCATCGTAAGGTATTCAGCGATGCTGCCGCCCATAATCGCAAGTATTATAAGAGCTTTCTCGCTTATACGGCGTTTGCCCTGCTTTTTAGAAATCTTCTTATCGTAGGCGGTGACAAGCATAGACAAAACCGAGACGATTATAAAATATAAAAGATATATTTCCACCAAAACACCGCCTTTCTAAAGCATATATTTTATTTACCATATTTTTATAAAAAACTCAAGAGAAAGAGAATGTGAAAAAGGGGAAAGGTGTAAAAAAGTATAAAAATTTTCAAGAGAAACCCCCTCATACCTTGGGGTATGAGGGGTAAACGGGGAAATATTTATGCTGATAAAGCACAGTTTAAAATGTAGGAATAATCTTCAACAGAAACTTGACTGTCATAATTGGAATCTGCTGCTAAAGCCGCATATTCGTTTAAAGTTAAGTTGTTGTTGGATGCTCTTTCTACCTGGGCAACGTCAAGGATATTACAAATACCGTCACCGTTTGTATCTCCGTCAACTATCAATACGTAGTCAACGCGTTCCTCTCCCTCGTAAAGAGTAACGGTTGAGCCTGTACCCCAGAGATGCTTGCCCGAAACGTACTGGCTGCCAAGAGCGAAAGCGGTTTTCGATTCTGAAATATCAATAATATCCGATATATCATCGGCGTTGCTAATAGAGGTTTTGATTATTTTGTTAGTATAATCGACTGTTGTATCACCTTTTGCAAAAACGTCGAAAAGAATGTGCTTTATATCATTTTCAACGGCAAAGGTGTGAGCAACACTGCCTTCCAGGCAACAAATAGTTAAATCGTTTTTTCGACCGGGGAATGCGTTTACGTCAATTGTTTTTACTGTTGAAGGGATTGTAACTGATTTAAGGTTACAGCAATCACCCAAGAAATTTCTTTTAAGGTCAGTCATTGATTCGGGAATTTCGATGCTTTCAATATCTTCGCCGTTAATTAAAATATTGACGTGTTCAAGATTTGTAAGACCGTCCTCATTTATGATTTCAATTTCAAACCAATCTTCTAATGAGGGAACTGAAATACTGCCTATTCCGAAAAGGGTGCTGTCGATAAATTTCATTGATTCAGGTACGGTTAACGAAAGCACGTTAACTCTTAACATAGCGTTTTCAACCATACCTACAGTGCCTTCTTTTAATACGAGGTTTCCTGCACGTGAATAGAGAAGATAATTGCCGATATAGCAGGTAACGTCAGTATCAGAAGTGTCATATTTAGTACCGTCAAAAGCACCTTCACCGATTTTTTTGATGTTATCGTGAAGACTTATTGAAATGAGAGGGCTTAAGGCGAAAGCATATGGAGCAATTTCGGTAGTTTCCTCGGGAACGTAAAAGGTTACTACGTTGGGGAAATAGTTTGCTGCCATAAGAAGCGTTGATTTATCCTTTGTGAAAAGAACGTTGTTTTCTGCCACAAATGCAGGGTTATTTTCCGCACAGGTGAGCTGATAAACGTTAGTTCTGCATAAGAACGCAAGTGGGTTAAAGGTTACAAGAGTTGAGGGGAAATGAAGAGTTTGAAGAGCACTGTCATAGAAGGCGTAATCGTCAATAAACTCAAGCCCCTCGTTTAATACAACCTCATCCATCATAATAGAATTAGCAAAAGCATATTTACCGATATGCTTTAAGCCTTTTCCGAAATTGACCGTAGCTAAATTCAAACTTCCGAAAAAGCTATAGTCACCGATTCTTTGAAGGCTGTCGGGTAAATTTAAGGTTTCAACAATTAAAAGATTACCGTCAAAAGCATAGTCTGCAACCGTTACTGTGCCGTCCTTTACGGTGTACTCTTTTTCTGTATCCTTACCGATAATTAAATGGTTATCAATATATAAATTTTCATTTTCCCAATTTTCTTTGTTGGTGTAATACGCTGTATTGCCGAAAGCAGTTTTTTCTATATGTATGGGAGCATCAGGGATATTTATTTCGCTTAAATTACTGCAACCGTAAAAAGCAGATTCGCCTATATGCTCTGTTTTTTCAGAAAATGTTACTGATTTAAGTGAAGTACAACCGAAAAACGCAACGTCGGGAATATCGGTGATGCTTTCGGTGAAAACAAGATTTTCTACAAGCTCACCGTTAAGATAAAGATTTCCTGCTAAAAGAAGAGGGTTTCCTTGTCTTGTAGAGAAGCTTACGTTACACCAGGCGGCTAAATCTGAAATATAAACGCCATTTAAAGACGTGCAACCTGCAAAAGGCGTAGAAAGAGTTGTTTTAAGCGTTTTAGGGATAAATACTTTTTCAAGTGCAGTACAACCCTGGAAAGCTCTTGAACCGATTGTTTCGATACCTTCGGAAATAACAACCGACGTTATCTCTTTGCATCCTGCAAAAGCGGAGTCACCAATATCCTTGACGGGATAGCCGTTATACTGGGAGGGAACGGTTATTTCACCGGAAACAGAAGTATCACAGTCTGTAATTCGGTAAAAAAGCAATTCTAATCCGCCACCGCTGTAAACTCCCTCAAACGTCAAATAATTTTCTAAAGGATTTATCTCTATAGCGGCTACGCTTAAAGATAAATTAGAAAAGATTGAAACCGTCAGAGCGATACACAATAAAAGTGCCGTGAATTTTTTCCTTTTCATAATAGATACCTCCTATTAGAATTTGTTTTGTTTTTTACGTTAGGCAAGATACTTTCTCTATGCTAACACTACTTAAATAAAAAGAGAAAAACAATATCTTTTGCCTAACTGTCGAAAAATCTTGCCTAATTATCGAAATTTTCGCAAAAAACAAAAAGTGCGCCAACCGAAGTTAACGCACCGAAAACGCAAACCCCGATTGTCGCCAAACAAACTTATACAGCATGGGTATATAACACATACTCATATATGGGCTCTGCGATTTTCACAAATCCTAAAAAGAGTATGCGTGTAAAAAGGTATAGTTATTCCTTAAAAAAGAAAAATACACCCATTTACTGTATATTAAGTTTGTTTGGCAACACCATTGTAACAAAAAAACATAAAAAATGCAATAGGGGAGGATTGATGTCACTTCGTGCCGATTGTAAAGCTTTGCAACAATTTAATTTAATACAAAAACCAATAGGTCTGCGATAGCAAATTATATTGCCGTCGCAGACCCTTTTCTACTATCTATTCAATATTATCTTTTATCTATTATCTTGCGAAGCCTCTGGCATCTTTATTTCGCACTTCGCATTCCGCATTTCGCACTCAATTTGCCACTTGCCATTTTCAATTTGCCACTTTCTCATATCCCCTCATACTCAAAAACAGTATCATAAGTACCGCTTTCGAATTCGTACTCTTCGTTATCAAGGTAAAGAGTTGCGTGGCAGCCGTTGGGGATAGTAAAGGTAAATCTACATTCGTTACCCTTGCCTGTGTATTCCCAGCCTGAAATAATATCGCCGTTGTCGGTGATAATTCTTGCTTTAGCGTAGCCGAGAGCCTTGCAGGGAAGAGGTCTGAAGATTATATGCTTGTAGCCGGGCTCGTTGATATCGTAGTCAATACCTGCAACTGTCTTATAAAGCCAGTCACCGACAGAGCCGTAGGCATAATGGTTAAAGGAGTTCATTTCGGGTGTAGCGAAGGAGCCGTCCTCCTTCATACCGTCCCAGCGTTCCCACATAGTTGTTGAGCCTCTTGTAACGGGGAAAAGCCATGATGGGAATTCTTTTCTTAAGAGAAGCTTATATGCAAGGTCAGCCCTGCCGATTTCGGTAAGAGTGTGAAGAAGATAGGGAGTACCTACGAATCCTGTTTTAAGGTGACCGCAGGCTTCAATATCTTTTACAAGCTTTTCTGCCTCACGCTCTCTGTTATCGGTAAGGTTAAAGTGAAGAGCAAGCACGTTTGAGGTCTGGGTTTCATGCTCGGTTTTACCTGTATTAAGGAATTTCTTTCTGTAGGCTTTTATTGAATGCTCATAAAGGTCCTCGTAGTATGACATATCCTTGCCGATAGCCTTACCCATTTTAATAAAGAGAGAGTTTGAGTAAGCAAGGTAGGCGGAGCCGATGAGGTTTTTATCTGTAAGACCGCCTGTTGCTTCGTTACCGGCATCAAGAGAGAGCCAGTCGCCGAAATGGTGTTCGTGAGCATCAAAAAGACCTTTTTCGGTACCGTTATTTTCCATAAAGTCAATCCATTTTTTCATTGACTCAAATTGTTCTTCAATTATGGTTTTGTCACCGTAAGCAGCATAAACCTGATAAGGCACGATAACAGAAGCATCTGCCCACGCAGAAGAACCGTAAGATTCCCAACGTTGAAGGTCGGGACAAACGTCTGTTATAGCACCGTTTTCACGTTGGTCGGCAGCAAGGTCGTGCAACCATTTTCTGAAGAATTTATCTGTTCTATATGTAGTAGAAGCGGTGCGGGCAAAAACCTGAGCGTCACCCGTCCAACCTAATCTTTCATCTCTCTGAGGGCAGTCTGTAGGTACGTCGAGGAAATTACCTCTGAGACCCCAAACTATATTTTCATAAAGCTGTTGAACAAGGTCGTTACCGCAAGCGAAATAGCCGATTCTCTTCATATCCGAGAAAACAACGACTGCGGTGAAGCTTTCTAAATTAATATCTTCCTCTTCGAAGCCCTCGAGCTTAATATAACGGAAGCCCTGGAAGGAAAAATGAGGTTTATATGTTCTTTCAATACCGTCGGAAATAACTGAAATCTGAGCTTTCGCACCCCTTAAATTCTCCGTATAGAAGTTACCGTCTTTATCAAGAATTTCTGCGTGATAAAGTTTGAATTCCTTACCCTTTTTTGCAGGCACTTTCCATTCAACATAGCCCGTAAGATTCTGACCGAAGTCGATAACTGTTTCGCCCTTGGGAGTTTTTATAAGTTGAATAGCGTTGAGGAGAGTCATTTCTCTGACTTCCTCGCCCTCGGTTTCAATAAGGATATCCATATTGATATCAAGAAGCTCTTTAACGGGGAATTCCTCGTCCGTATTCATAGTAAAATCAACGGTTTCACCGTTATAAACATGAGAATAAACGATATTTGATTTACTGCATTTCCAGCTTGAATCGGTGGGGATAAAATCCTCTGTGCCGTCCTCATACTCAATAACAAGTGCGGCAATAAGAGCATCCTCTCTCGAGGTTATGCTTTCGTAGTTTTCGTGGGGGTTACCGTGAAAACGCATACCGTTACCGAGAGCAATATCAAGTGTGTTGCATTCTTCAAGAAGATTTGTAACGTTATATTCCTGATACTGAAGTCTTTTACCGTAGGTAGTCCAACCGGGAGCGAAAATAAATTTCCCTACTCTTTGGTTGTTAAGGTATGCCTCGTAATAGCCTAAAGCAGAGCAAAAAAGAGTTGCTTTTCTAACGGGCTTGTCTAACCATATAATTTTCTTGAAAACCGGTCTGATTTCGCCGAAATCAGCAGCCTGTCGTATGAATTTTGCATCTTTAATAGTTTTCATAGTAGTCTCCTTTAGGTTATCAAAATGAGGATTTTCATTGACAACCGTTTTATAACTTGTATAATTAAATATATCTTAATCTATATTTATTTTCAATACTTTTCGGGGGTAAAAATGAAAAATCTTTCCGATATAAACGTTATAAAATCAGTAATGGGTAAGCACGGCGTTACCTTTAATAAGGGGTTAGGTCAAAACTTCCTTGTAGACCCTGAGGTTTGTCCCGCTATGGCGGAGGCGGCAGGTCTTGACGAAAATACCTGTGCAATAGAAATAGGTCCCGGTGTAGGCGTGTTAACTGCCGAGCTTGCTAAAAGAGCGGGTAAGGTTTTAAGCTTTGAGCTTGACAGACGTCTTTTGCCCGTTTTAAAGGAAACTCTTGAAGATTTCAGTAACGTTGAAATTATAAATGAAGACGTAATGAAGGCAAATTTACCTCATATTATCGAGGAAAAATGCAAGGGAATGGACGTTGTAGTTTGTGCAAACCTTCCTTATTATATTACTTCACCGATAATTATGATGCTTTTAGAAAGCCGTTTGCCCTTGAAGGCAATAACGGTTATGGTGCAAAAGGAGGCGGCTGACCGCCTTTGTGCTGAAGTGGGTAGCCGTGACGGCGGTGCCGTTACCGTAGCGGTAAATTATTATGCCGAAAGCGAAGAGCTTTTCTTCGTGCCAAGCGATTCTTTTTTACCGCCACCTAAAGTAAATAGCGAGGTTATACGCCTTACAATAAGAAAAGAGCCACCCGTTAAGGTGGGAAACGAAGAATTTTTCTTTAAAACCGTAAAAGCGGCGTTCTCACAAAGAAGAAAAACAGCCGAAAACTCTATAAGTGCAGGGTTAGGTATAGGTAAGGATAAGGTAGCCCAGGCTATCAGCAAAGCAGGGCTCGAAAAAACCGTAAGAGCTGAAAAGCTTACAATGGAAGATTTTGCAAAGCTCGCGGAGTTGTTAAAATAAAAATGGAAAGTGGCAAATTTCGGCAACGCAGTTCCGAAATTTGCCACTTGCTATTTCCAATTTTCAATTTTGCGAAGTATCTGGCATCTTTATTTCGCACTTATTCAGTAACAACGCCTTTTTTAAGAATAATATTTGCGTAAAGAGCCATTTCGCTTGTTGCTATAATAGCGTAAGCATCCTTTGCTCTGTCGTAGAAAGCAAATCTTTGGATTTCACTCATTTTTGTTTCGCCGTTGTTTTTATTAACGATTTCCTGATACTCTGCCCAGATTGTAGGTGTGGGGTCGCCTTTTGTTGTAGCCATAAGCATTACAGGGCTTTCAACGTATGTATCGAGAGGGAGGAGCTTAAGAATTGCATCAAGAAGCTCAGGCACGTTATGACCGTCGCAACGGATAAGTCTTTGAGCGTTTGAAGCTGCGGGGAAATTACCGTCGCCGATAACTATTTCGTCACCGTGACCCATTTCGTCAAGAATTTTAAGAAGCTCGGGTGAAATGATGTTTGGAATACCTTTTAACATAATAAAAACCTCCGAAAAGTTTATTAACAACTTAATTTTTTAAAGCTTTTTGCAGCGGTAAATTATGCCAACTGCTGACGGATATCCTCGCCTACAAACTGAATAATTTCAAAGCAGTTAAGGCGTGAAGTAAGCCTTTGACCGTATTTTTCTTCAAGCTCGTTTCTTGAAAGATTTGAAATAATAATCATAGGCTTGCCCGAAAGAATAGCATTATTTACAAGCTCGTTAATAGCCGCTTGTGAAAAAGCTGTTGAAAACTCTGCACCTAAATCATCAATAATAAGAAGGTCGCTTCTTTCGATTTCGTCTTCTACACTTTCATCAGCTCTGCCGAATCTTTCTTTTTCAAGCTTTTTAACGATGCTGCCTGCTGAAGAATAATAAACAGAAAAGCCGTTTTGGGTAACCTTATTAAGCACCGCAAGGGCTAAATGAGTTTTACCGAGACCCGTAGCACCCGTAAAGAAAAAGCTATTTGAGTTACAGGTGAAATTTTCTGCGTAAGCCTTAAGCATTTCGTAACAGCCTCGCATAATATCACGGGGTGAAAAGCCTAATTCTCTATCTTTAATATCGCTATAATATTTTAAATCAAAGCTATCAAATGTAGATCTTGCAAGTAAAGGACTGCAGGAAAGCTCACTGACTGAAAGCTGCTGTAAAACAGCGAGGTGACATTCGCAAAGCTTACCGTTTACGATACCGCTGTCCTTACATTTTTTGCAGGTGTAGGGTGGCTCAAGGTAATCCTCGGGGTAGCCCGCTTTTTTAATAAGCTCTTTTCTGTCTTCCTGTGCTTGAAGATTGATTTTTGCAACCTCGTAAATATTAACTCTTTTACCGTCTGCACCAACGCTTCTTATAACGTCAAGTGCGGCATTTTTCATTGTGTTTTCAATATCAATAAGCTCAGGGTATTTTGCGATAAATTCTTTTCTTCGCATATCCGCAAGCTTTTCTGCTTGTTCGCGACGGGATTTAAGAATATTTTCAGCTTTTGAATAAATTATATCAGAAAATTTCATTAGTTATCCTCCGAATCTGCATATTTCTTAATCCAATCAAGCACACCCGTTTTTCCAACCGTTTCAGTATCGTAGGACTTTTTAATTTCCTTGGGTACTGATTTTTTAGTAAGTCTTTCAACGTCTTGGGGTGTTTTTATTGAAGAATTAACCCATTTTTTAAGAAGCTTGTTTGTATCGTTAAGAGCATTTTTCGTTTGCTCTAATGCACATTTTATAAGGTCAACCGAGCAATCCCAATCAACTGCCCACACTCTTAAGAATTTTGCGATTCTCGGTGTAGCGGCTTCACCGCTAAAGCCTGCAAAATCTTTTAATTCGTTGAAATACAAAGAAATTTTTTCGAGAGCGAGTAGCTCTTTTTCAACAAGGTCAAGAGAATCAATGCCTCGTTTTGCCCAATCTTCAGCTCTGCTTTTAATTGCCGCAGAGGAGGTTTTACCCTCGCATTTTTGATGCTGTAAAAGGGTGATTATAACCTCGGGGGGAAAGCCGTAATAATCGTAAATCATTAAAATTAAAGCCTGAGTATCGTAGCCGAAGGTGCCTAAAATTCCTTGAGCCTCTTTATAGATTATTTCGAGCTCTGGTTCCTCGGAAAGCCTTTTTGCAATTTCTCTTTGAGTAGGTTTTTTTACGGGTAGGCTTTTTACGGTAACGGTAGGCTTTTTGATGCAGTCAGCGGAAGGCTTTTCCTCATCACAAATGCAACATTTTGCGTTACCGCATACCTCTTTTAGCTTTTCTTCGCTTACAACCTCGTCAGTAATTTCAATAGCACCGTTTTGCTGCCAGAAATCAAGGCACATATTAACGTCGGATATGCTTAAACCCGTGCAACCGGCAATTTGCTCTGCATCTGAAGTGCCGTCGGGATTTCTTAAAATGAAAAGTAAAACCTTAAAGCTTGCTGCGGGAGCAAGCTTTAAGTGCATATCAATAAGCTCTGTAGGCACTGCAACAGCACCATTCAGATAATTACATTTTATTTTAATCATTATTCGGGGAATTTGACAATAACGCCTACGGATTTACCGTTAACGTATTGAGCAATACCTTTCATATCTATATCGTTAGAAAGAGTTTTACCTGCAACAAGATATCCGCCGTCAGAGCCAAGGCAGATAGCGTTTGCACTGTCACTCTTTGTGCCACCGAACGAGCGAGCCCAGGAAAGTGAGCCGAATTTATCAAAGCTAGCGATAACTATATCGTCACCGCCTCTTGTTGTGATACCCTTAAAGTCACGGGAAGAGGAGTTGCTGTAGCCTGCGGCAATAAAAGTTCCGTCTTCAGCTTCAACAACGCTTGTAAGAGCATCGTCATACTGACCTCTGAAGGGGTTTGCAAATTCAACTGAAAGGTCGTTCTTGAATTTTACAATATATGAATCATAACCGCCTCTTGAAGCAAGGTCTGCTACGAAGAAGCTTTCTGTTGAGCCTGCATCAGATGAATTTGAACGGCCAACTACAACTACACCGCCGTTTTTACATGCAGTAATTGCGGGGAAGTTTTCGATTCCTTTGCCTGCAATAGGAGCTACGTCAAGATATTCACCGATAGGCGAGAATTTTACAACACCGCCGTCAGACGAGCCTAAGGCGGTAAAGAGATTACCTGAATAGAAGTCGCCTACAACGAAAAGATTACCGTCGGAGCTTTCAGCAACACCGTTGAAGCTGTCCTGGTTTCCGCCGACAATGTTTTTCCAAAGTAAGCTACCTGACGCACTGTATTTTACTATACAAGCAGCAGATTCAAGGGAGGGTTTACCGAAGCCTGCTGCATCACCGTCATTGTTACCAACAGAGCCAACGACAACAATACCGCCGTCAGAGGTGAGAGTTGCACCGTTGAAAAGGTCAACCGTTGAAGTACCGAAGATTTGGTACCATTCCTGGTCACCGCTTCTGTCAAATTTATAAACTACGCCGTCATAGTAGCCCTTACCGGTTACACCGCCAACGTTTTTACCGTAGCCTACGGCATAAAATCCGCCGTCATCGGTAGGAACAACTGCAGTGATTGCAGTCATACCTTTTTTAGAGCCTACAACCTTTTCCCAGTCAACGTCACCGTTCTTTTTATACTTTGTAAGAACGGTATAGGGAACGGAATAATTAAGCTCGCTGTAATCTTTATAGTTACCGTCCTTTGAGTTGGTAACAACTGCTGCAATATAGCCGCCGTTCTTTAAGGGGGCTATGCTTGAAATATAGTCTGACTGAGTACCGCCTCTTGAAGCCTTCCATTCGATGTCGGCAGGTTCAACTGCAATGGGGTTTGTTGTAAGCTCAACTATAGTTGTATAAACGTTTCCGTCTTCGTCAACAGCTGTGTTACCCTGACCGTCAGTCATAGGGATAGCTGTTGTGCCTAAAATGTCAGAATTTGAAGTATCGGGGATAGTTGTGATTTCAACTACAGAGGTTACAGCCTCACCGCTTTCGTCAGTAACAACCTCGCCCGAAGCATCTGTTTCATAAACGGAGCTTGTGCCTATAACTATAGAATCAGATGCTTTCGTTGTGGGAATGTAGTTTATTACTTCAGTAACAACCTCACCGTTTTTATCTGTAACGTATTCGCCGCTTTCATTTGTAACGGGTACTGTTACAGTAACCTCTTTATGAACAACTGTTGTATGAGTGTTACCGTTTGTATCTGTGTATGTATGAATTTCTGTTTCGGGAATGACCGTAACGGGCTCACCGTTTTGGTTTGTAACAGGTACACCGTTAATATCGGTAACTATAACTGGGTTAAGAGAGTCTTCCTTCTGTTTTTCAATACCTTTTTTTATTAAAGCAACAGCGGCAACAACTACGGCAACTGCCAGAACTATTGCAATAGGGATGATAATTTTCTTTTTATTTTTTTTGCTTTTCTTTGGAGCAACGGGTGGAGGAGTAGGAATATCCAATCCGGTTGCTTTGATATTTTTATTCTCGCTCATATTAAAAACCTCCGAGTTGGCAAAGCTAATGCCGTCATTAGTGCATAAAAACTCAATTTACAAGTATTTTAGCATATTGTATTCAATTTTTCAATGGAAAATAATTATCTTAACAAATTCATCACATATTCATTACATATTATATAAAAATAGGGCTTGTTTATTATGTAATATCAATAATCTTTACATTTTACTCAAAAAAATCATTGAAACGGCGAAAAATATGTGCTAAAATACCAAATATAGTTTCCGACGTGTTTTTAAAGTCGGTAATAATTTATAAAATTACAACGTTTATCGTTGTTTAGGGAGGAAATCATTTTGAAATCTTATACGAAAGACAATATCAGAAATATTGTTATTGCCGGTCATGGCGGAAGAGGTAAAACAACTCTTGCTGAAGCGATGTTATATATTGCAGGCGAAACTGACCGTCTTGGCAGAGTAGCCGACGGTAACACAGTTCTTGACTTTGACGCAGAAGAAAAGAAGAGAAAAGTTTCCGTTTCATCCGCAATGGCTTGCTTTGATTGGCGTGACAGAAAGGTTAATATTATTGACACTCCCGGTCTTTTTGACTTTGAAGGTGGCAGAAGCGAAGGTATAAGAGCAGCTGAAACAGCAATCGTTGTTCTTTCTTCAGGTCATGCTGTTGACGTTGGTGCAGAAAAAACACTTCGTCTTGCAGGCAGAAACGGACTTTCAAAGTTTATCGCAGTTTCAAAGTGTGATGGTGAAAACCGTGATTTCTACAAAACACTTAACGCTCTTAAAGAGAAATACGGCACGGCTATTTGCCCCGTTGTTGTTCCTTATATGGTAGGCGGTGTAGTTGATTGCTACGTTAACTTCCTTCAGAATAAGGCATTTAAATATGACGGTATAAAGGCTACTCAGGTTGATATGCCTACAGACGCAGTTATCGACGAAATTCACGCAGCCTTCACAGAAGCTGTTGCGACAGCTGACGACGACCTTATGATGAAATTCTTTGACGGTGAAGAATTTACTCACGATGAAATCGTATTCGGTCTTTCTCGTGGTGTTGCTGACGGTACTGTTGTTCCCGTATATGCTTGCTCCGGTTATACAGGTGAAGCAGTTGACCTTCTTATGAACGGTATTACAAAGCTTGCCCCCGCACCTAAGGGCGAAGACGGTATTGAATGTGACCCCAATGGCTCACTTGCAGCAATCTGCTTTAAAACAGTTGCTGACCCCTTCGTTGGTAAGATGTCATTCTTCAAGGTTGTTTCAGGTAAAATTACACCTGCTACAAAGGCTTATAATGCTCGCACCGAAGAGGAAGAAAAAATGGGTAAAATTATTACCGTTAAAGGTGCAAAGCAGGAAGAGCTTGCAGAAATTACTGCAGGTGATATCGGTGTTGTTACAAAGCTTGCAGGATTTAAAACAGGCGATACAATGTGCGATGCTAAAAACCCCGTTGAGCTTAACCCCGTTGCCTTCCCCGACCCCTGCTATTCAATGGCAGTTGTAGTTGTTAAGAAGGGCGAAGAGGATAAGGTTGCTTCAGGTCTTAACAAGCTTTCTGAAGAAGACGGTTCAATGAAGTTCTATACAAATAAAGAAACAAGAGAACAGATTGTTTCAGGTCTTGGCGAACAGCATCTTGAAAGCATCGTTTCAAAGCTTAAAAATAAATACGGTGTTGAAATTGAGCTTCAGGCTCCCCGTGTTGCTTATAGAGAGACTATCCGTAAAACTGTTGATAAACAGGGTAGACATAAAAAGCAGTCAGGCGGTCACGGTCAGTTTGGTGACGTTTGGATTCGTTTCGAGCCATATATGGGCGAAGAGGAATTCGTTTTCACCTCTGACGAGGTTGTTGGCGGTGCAGTTCCCAAGAACTTCTTCCCTGCAGTTGAAAAGGGCTTGCGTGAATGCGTAGCATCAGGTCTTATTGCAGGTTACCCCATGGTTGGTATTAAGGCTTGTCTCCACGACGGTTCTTATCACCCCGTTGACTCATCTGAAATGGCATTCAAGATGGCAGCAAGAATTGCTTTCAAAGCAGCAGTTCCCGAAGCAGCACCTACAATTCTTGAGCCTATCGGCACTCTTAAAGCATATATCCCCGATAACGATTTAGGTGATATTATGGGTGACGTTAACAAACGTCGCGGTAGAGTTTTAGGTATGGGCCCCGCAGAAGATACAGGTATGCAGGAGCTTATCGCAGAAGTACCTATGGCTGAAATGAGCGACTTCGCAATCGCACTTCGTTCAGTAACAGCAGGCAGAGGCTTCTTCACTCTTGAATTTGCTCGTTATGAGGACGCTCCCTCAAATATCGCAGAAAAAGTTATCTCCGAAGCAAAGCTTGCTGACGATGATGAATAATTAAAAAGCAAAACCCTAAAAGAATAACCTTCTTTTAGGGTTGTTTTTGGAAAATAATATTTACAGGAGATTAAATTATGGCAGAGTTTAAATATGAAATTCAGGAAGAATTCGGTGTTTTATCCGATACGGGAAAGGGTTGGACAAGAGAATTAAACCTTATTTCTTGGAACGAGGGTAAACCGAAATACGACATTCGTGACTGGGCACCCGACCACGAAAAAATGGGTAAGGGCATTTCACTCACAAAAGATGAGCTGGAAGCACTTTACGACCTTATCGGTAACGTTTTAGGGAAATAACAACAAAAACAAAAACCTCTTAACCAGTCGGTTAAGAGGTTTTTAATAATTTCACTCATCAACCAAATACTGCAAGTAAGAAGCCTGCTGCAACCGCAGAGCCGATAACACCTGCAACATTGGGACCCATAGCGTGCATAAGAAGGAAGTTTGTAGGATTGTATTTCCTACCTTCATTCTGAGCAACACGGGCTGCCATAGGAACGGCTGAAACACCTGCCGCACCGATAAGGGGGTTGATTTTGCCCTTTGTAACAACATAAAGAAGTTTGCCGAAGAGCACACCGCCTGCAGTTGAACATGCAAATGCAACAAGACCCAGACCGATGATAAGAAGAGTTTTACCCTGGATAAAGTCCTGACCGTTAGCGGTAGCACCTACGGTAACACCTAACATAATTGTTATGATGTTCATAAGTGCATTCTGAGCTGTTTCGGAAAGTCTATCGGTAACACCGCATTCACGGAAAAGGTTACCGAGCATAAGCATACCTAAAAGGGGAGCAACAGAAGGAAGAAGGAATGCACAGAAAAGAAGAACTGCAACAGGGAAAATGATTTTCTCTGCTTTAGAAACCTTTCTTAACTGCTTCATTTCAACCTTACGTTCTTTTTCTGTTGTAAGAGCTTTCATGATTTTCGGCTGAATAATGGGGATAAGAGCCATATACGAGTAAGCCGCCAGAGCTATGGGAGCTAACAGGTGGGATGCGAGCTTCGATGCAAGGAAAATAGCAGTGGGGCCGTCAGCACCACCAATAATAGCAATAGAAGCTGCTTCATTGGGAGCAAAACCGCATATGATAGCAAGAAGGAATGCGCAGTAAACACCAAGCTGAGCAGCCGCACCTAAAAGGAGGCTTACGGGGTTTGAAAGGAGAGGGCCAAAGTCAGTCATAGCACCAACACCCATAAAGATAAGGCAGGGGAATATACTTGACTTAACACCTACATATAGAATACGTAAAACACCGGAATCGTACCAATGAGAGCCTTCGACAACTGCCTGACCGAAACTACCCAATTGACCGCCCGTTGTGTCTAACATTATGTTAGCTCCGGGAAGGTTAGCAAGTAAAATACCGAAAGCTATGGGAACGAGAAGAAGTGGCTCAAATTTGAATTTTATCGCAAGAACAAGGAAGAAAATTGCTACGCCAATCATAACAAGATTTCGCCATTCAAGAGCTGCGATACCGGACTGTTCCCAAAGATTAGTAAGAATTGTAGAAATGTCCATATTTAATTGTACTCCTCGAACTTAAATAACTGCGAGAACATCATCAGTATTAACCGATGAGCCCTTGGGAGCATTGATTGATTTAACTGTTCCGTCGCAGGGAGCAACGATATCATTTTCCATTTTCATAGCTTCAAGAACAACGATAACGTCGCCTGCTTTAACAGCATCGCCTACGTTTTTCTTAACTGCAAGAATTGTACCGGGCATGGGAGCCTTAACCTGAGTGCCGTCTGCTGAAGCGGGAGCAGGAGCTGCTACGGGAGCTTCAGGAGCTGCAACGGGAGCAGGAGCAGCTGCAGCAACGGGGGCTGCAACGGTAGCAACGGGTACCTGAGAGATACCTGTTACAACTGCATCTGTTTCTGTAACATCAACTTCATAGATTTTTCCGTTTAAAGTAACATTGTATTTCATTTTTTATGCCTCCACTAACTTGATTGAATTAAAGCAAAGATTTTCTATAGGTTTATCTAATTTGTTTGCAACGATAGCCATAACAACTGCCGCATCCTGTTCTGAAATGTTTTCAAGAACGGGGTTCTGGTTAAGACGGCGGATAGACTTAAAGCAAAGATTTTCAAGGGGTATTTCTGTGTTTTTAGATGTGATAGCCATAATAACTGCCGCATCCTGCTCTGAAACACCGTCAAGAGTAACGTAACCGGGAGTATAGGGTAAGCCGCTATCTTCAACAGCTTCAGTATCAACAGTGTTTTCCTTAACTTCTGTTACAGGAGCATTTGCCGGATTAATCACAGCTTTTTCAGCTTTTTTATCAACCTTTACTACAGGCTTTTTCTTGCCGAAAGCCTCGATAATTTTTGAAAGAATTATAACAAAAACCGCAAGAACCGCAAGAACTGTAAGAACAAGCACAAAACCTAATAAAGCAATACCTAAAGCACCTGTAAAGTCAAGTGATTCAACTTTTAACATAGGAAGAAAGTTCATATTAATTCCTCCTTAGTCAATAGCCTTGAAATCGTAGTTATATGTTTTGCTTGCCATTTCGTCACGGTAATCAAAGAAGTTTTCTGCTTGAGTGGGGAATGCGATGTATGAAAGAACATCTTCGTCACTCTTTGCTTTCTTGCCGATTTCAGCCTTTGCAGCTTCAAATGCAGGCTCAAGAGTGTCTGCATATCTGCCGACAATCTCTTTTTCGTCGCCGAGAATCTGCTTCTTAACGTCTTCGTTAACCTTGCCGGGAGCTTTACCGTATTCACCCATAAGGTAAGATTTAACTTCTTTTGATACGTTCTTATAACGCTCGCCTGCAAGTACGTTTGCAGTAGCCTGAACGCCAACCATCTGGCTCATAGGAGTAACGAGAGGGGGATAACCTAAATCCTCACGAACTCGGGGAGTTTCAAGAAGAACTTCGTCAAATTTATCCATCTTGCCCTGTGCTGTAAGCTGAGCAACAAGGTTTGAAAGCATACCGCCGGGGACCTGATAATCGAGAGCCTTAGTGTCTGTACAAAGAACTGTGGGGTTAAGACCGCCACTTTCAAGAGACTTGTTTCTGATAGGCTTGAAGAAATCGCCGATTTCTCTGAGTGCTTCAGAATTAAGACCTGTTTCGTAGCCAAGCTCCGAAAGAGTGTAATTAAGAGTTTCTGTTGCGGGCTGAGATGTACCGCCTGACATAGAAGAAATTGCTGTGTCAATAACGTCAACGCCTGCTTCAACTGCTTTAAGGCAAGTCATAAAGCCAAGACCTGTTGTGCAGTGAGTGTGAAGCACAAGAGGAAGGTCAACAGCTTCTTTAAGGCTTGAAACAAGCTTGTATGCCTCCGCAGGACTGAGAATACCTGCCATGTCTTTAATAGCGATAGTCTGACAGCCTAAGCTCTGCATATTTTTAGCAAGCTCAACGTAAGATTCAAGTGTGTGGATAGGGCTGATTGTGTAGCAGATAGCACCGGAAGCAATAGCACCGTTCTTAACTGCTTCATCAACTGCAACCTCAATATTTTTAACGTCGTTAAGAGCATCAAAGATTCTGATAATATCAATACCGTTTTCAACACTCTTTTTAACGAACATACGAACAACGTCATCGGGATAGTGGTGATAACCTAAAAGGTTTTGACCTCTGAGAAGCATCTGAAGCTTTGTGTTAGGACAAGCCTTTTTGATTTTTCTGAGTCTTTCCCACGGATCTTCGTTAAGGTAACGAAGGCAAGAGTCAAATGTTGCACCGCCCCAGCATTCAAGAGAGTAGTAGCCTGCTTTGTCAAGCTCTTTTAGGATAGGCTCAAACTCGCTGAATTTCATACGGGTAGCAATCAATGACTGGTTTGCGTCACGCAAGACAGTCTCTGTAAACTGAACCTTTTGCATTTCAATTTCTCCTTCATATTTATTAAAATTTAAGGAATTTATATTCACGGTAGATATGCATAAGCCTTTAATAACTAAAAGCCAAAATATGCCTACCAATTTTCCCCAATTTATCATACAATAAACTGAATATTTTATCAAGTGATTTGTTATATTTTTGTCATAATAAAAGTGATTATGCTAAAAAACAGGCTATATTTTGTATACTATTATATATATAGGCGTGTGGTGATACGCTTTTACGTAAAAAACAGCTGTCAGTGAATTGAACTTGACAGCTGTTTTATAAAAAGAGATTTAAAAGAAGAGAAAAACCGTATACTATTATAATATATAGCCGACGTCGGATGCCTCAACGGCAAAACACGTGTCTTCCTATAGTTGTAATAACGGGTCGTGTGCGAATCCATTTGTTTGATGTTTTCGCAGGGTTGTAATAATACAATGCGCCACCGGTAGGGTCCCAACCGTTAATCGCATCCTGCGCTGCTTTTCGTGATGTTGCATCAGGGGACACCGACCAGTTACTGTCAGTTACCGCAGAAAATGCGCCTGCCTGATAAACAACTCCTGAAACAGTGTCAGGGAAGGATGATGAATCAACTCTGTTTAATACAACTGCACCAACCGCAACCTGACCTGTGTAGCTTTCGCCACGTGCCTCGGCGGCAATAACTTTAGCAAGAAGATAAATATCCGATGAGCTGTAGCCGTTACCGCCACCGCTATTACTTCCGCCAAGACCTAAATACAAAAGTGTCTTTGAGCCGGCAACACCGTCAGCGGTAATACCAACAGAACTTTGAAATCTTTTAACTGCACTTCTGGTGTTCACTCCGTAAATGCCGTCGACTGCTCCCGAGTAAAATCCAAGGTCACGAAGCTTTCGTTGAATGCGTCGCACCTCGTCACCTCGTGAGCCTAACTTAGAAAGAACTTCCTGTGCGGGAGCCTGCGAATCAGCTACAATATATCCTACCGTTGCGAATACAATTGCAAAGCAAAGAATAAAACCGAGAAGCTTTCCTGCTTTAGAAGTGATAAATTTGTAAGATAAATTACGTTTGTTATTTGTTTTCATATAGCACCTCTTAAAAGTGTTTTATATTATGATTTTCACTGTTTTTCGTTTTATACATGCATTCTACAAAATTATCTACAAGAAAATTGTGGTGGTTTATGGGGGCAAAACACTATATATTGTAGTCGAAAAAAAGTTGCAAATTTTTTTGAAAAATAGTGTTGACAAATGGGTTTATGTATGCTAAAATTCAGTCCCGTTGTGAAGAGAACAACAGTTCAGAGCAACGAGAACACCTTCCTTGAGAAGAGGGCCCCGAAACGCGCGGACGTGTGGAAGGGTTTGATAAAAAGAGGTAAAAAAGGTGTTGACAAGAGCATCGAAAAGTGATAAGATGTTCAAGCGCTCGAAAGAGGAGCGCAAAACGAACCTTGAAAATTAAACAACGAGAAAA
>JAZUQS010000112.1:0-28444 GCA_045605825.1 Acutalibacteraceae bacterium | reverse complement strand
CTCACGCATTGAAGCGTCGCCCTCTGAGAACAAATAAACGAATTTTTTGCTCATAATTTACCTCCAAAAAATTTTTGTTTAAATTTAATGTTATTACACCATCGACCATTGTAACACACATTTTCAAATTTTTCCATAGTTTAAAGAGAAAAAACCCATAATTTACAATAAGTTTTTTTAGGCAAGGTATACAATACAATATGTGTTTACATAGCAATTCACTGATTTTTTCCGTTTTTCATTTGAAACTTCCGTATTGAAAAGTTAAGCTTTAAATGGTAAAATTATTTCATCGTACAGTTATCATATGAGGATGGTGTTTTTATGACGAAAAAAGAAAGAGCTGAAGCTATTTGCAGACTTTTGAAAAATGATTATCCCGAGGCGATTTGTCAGCTTAATGCAGATACGCCTTTTCAGCTTCTCGTTGCTACTCGTCTTTCTGCTCAATGCACCGATGCAAGAGTTAATCTTGTAACCCCTGCCCTATTCGAAAAATATCCGTCGGAAAACGAGCTTGCAGAAGCGGATATTACTGACGTTGAAAGCCTTATTCACTCCTGCGGTTTTTACAGAGCAAAGGCTAAAGACCTTGTTGGCATGGCAAAGGAAGTTCGCGATACGTATAACGGCATTTTACCCGACACTATTGAAGAATTAACAAAGCTACCCGGTGTGGGGAGAAAAACTGCAAATCTCATCGTCGGTGACGTTTACAAAAAGCCTGCGGTTGTTGCCGACACCCACGTTATAAGAATAACAAATCTTTTGGGGCTTTCCTCTTCAAAAGACCCGAAAGCCGTTGAATTGGGACTTAAAAAGATATTACCGCCCGAGGAAAGCAACGATTTCTGTCACAGAATCGTGCTTCACGGACGAGCAGTTTGCATAGCAAGGCGACCGAAATGTGATATTTGCTCCTTAAAAGATGTTTGCAAATATTATCAAACAAAGGTGAAGTAAAGCAATGGAATATACTAAAAAAAGAAAAGTTTATATCGCTGTTTCTGCAATTCTTCTTGTGGCGGTTATGGTAACGATTTTCTTGCTTTCCGCCGAAAACGGTGAGCAGAGCTCAAATACAAGCGGAACGTTTGTAAAAATTCTCACCGCTATATTAGGCTTTACGCCCCCCGAAGACATTGTAAGAACGTTAGGTCATTTTTGCGAATTTGCCGCATTGGGTTTTCTCTCTGCAAATATGCTTTTCGCATATAACGATAAATTAAAACCCGTTTTAACGGCACTTCTTTCTTTAGGCTACGCAGTAACTGATGAAATACATCAGATATTCGTTCCCGAACGAGCTTGTCAGTTATCTGATTTAGCCGTTGATTTTGGTGGTATAATATTGGGAACGCTTGCTTTTTCTGTAATTTATTTAATTATCAAAAGATTTGCGAGGTGCAAAAATGAAAGCAACTGAAAAAATCAAGAGAAAAATTTATAACAAAATCGGCGTTATAGTTAACAAGGTTGGTCAGAATGAGGCTAAATTTACTGATAATCTTGATACGACTGTTACCGAAGGAATTCCCGAGCTTTTAAGAGAAGCAGGTGCAGAGGGTACTGTTCTTTTAAGAAATGATAACGTGCTTCCTCTTAAAAAAGATGATATTCTTTCTGTTTTCGGCAGAGTTCAATACGACTATATGTACGTTGGCTACGGCTCGGGCGGTGACGTTATAAAGCCCTACACAGTTAATCTTATTGAAGGTCTTGAAAATTCACATATAAACTACAATAAAGAATTGGCATCTGTTTACGAAAATTGGTGCAAAAAGAATCCACCCGACCACGGCTTTTGGGGGCATTGGCCTCATTATTACGAAGAGATGTCTATTGAAACTGCTGATATAAAAAAAGCGGCAGAAAAATCTACCGTTGCCGCAGTTGTAATAGGTCGTTCTGCAGGTGAAGACAGAGAAAACTATCTTACAGAGGGTAGCTATTTCCTTACAGAAGCAGAAAAATCTCTCATCAAAAGAGTAAGTGAAGCTTTCGAGAAAACTATCATTATTCTTAATACGGGCAGTATTATGGATATGAGCTGGGAAAAAGAAATTCTCAAAAACAAGGGTGCTATTATGTACGTATGGCAAAGCGGTATGGAAAGCGGTAATGCCGTAGCAGACGTGCTTTCAGGCGAAAAAGAGCCCTCAGGAAGACTTGCCGATACTATTGCAGAAAATTATTTTGATTACCCCTGCTCAGATGATTTCGGTGAAAAGGAATACAACAATTACACCGAAGATATTTTCGTTGGTTACAGATTTTTTGAAACCTTTGCAAAGGATAAGGTTTTATACCCCTTTGGCTTCGGCCTTGGTTATTCGAAATTCGAAAGAGGATTTGTAAAAGCAAATCTTGAAAACGATACCGTCTCAATCACCGTTAAAGCAACAAATATTTCCGATTACTGCGGTAAAGACGTTTTACAGCTTTATGCCTCTCAACCTCAGGGCATATTAGGTAAGCCTGCAAAGGTTTTATGCGGTTTCGAAAAGACAACTGCTCTCAAAAACGGTGAGAGTCAGGAAGTTACAATTTCTTTCCCCCTTTATGCAATTTCATCTTACGATGACAGCGGTAAAAGCGGTCACAAATCCTGCTACGTGCTTGAAAGCGGTGAATACAGCTTTTATCTCGGCGGTAACGTGCGAGACTGCGAAAAGGTATGGTCATTCACACTCGAAGAAACTAAAGTTATTGAGGAATTAAAAGAGGTGTCTGCTCCTCAACATTCTTTTGAAAGAATGATAGCAAAAGAAGAAAACGGAAAAACAACCTACGACTTTGAAAACGTGCCTACCTCAACTGAAGATTTAAGAAACGTTATTCTCAAAAATCTCCCCAAGGACTGCGGTTACAAAGGTGATTTGGGTATAACTCTTACCGACGTTAAGAGCGGTAAAAATACCCTCGATGAATTCGTAAGTCAACTTTCCCCCGATGAATTAGAAGCTATCAGCCGTGGTGATTACACTATGGATAGCTCTTTGGGTGCAAAGGGCAACGCAGGCGTTATGGGCGGTGTGCTTCCCTCTCTTCGTAAAAAAGGTGTTGAGCCACTCACCACAACCGACGGTCCCTCGGGTATAAGAATCGGTGCTTGTTGCTCACTTCTTCCTATCGGTGCATCTATTGCTTCTATGTGGAATACATCTTTAACCGAAAAGGTTTACGAAAAAATCGGTGAAGAAATGACCGTTAAGGGCTCCGATGTTTTACTCGCACCGGGTATGAATATTCACAGAAGTCCCCTTTGCGGAAGAAATTTTGAATATTTCTCGGAAGACCCGTTTATTACGGGTAAAACAGCCGCCGCAGTTGTAAAGGGTGTGCAGAAAGCCGGAGTTTCTGCTTGTCCTAAGCATTTTGCCTGTAACAATCAGGAAACAAACAGAACAAAAACTGATTCAAGACTTTCCGAAAGAGCATTAAGAGAAATTTATCTTAAGGGCTTTGAAATTTGCGTTAAAGAGGCTCAGCCTAAAACACTTATGACCTCTTACAATAAAATCAACGGTGTATGGGGTCACTACAACTACAACCTTTGTACTAACATTCTTCGTAAGGAATGGGGCTTTAAAGGGCTTGTTATGACAGACTGGTGGATGCAATACACCGAAAGCCCCGAATTCCCGAATCTTAAAGATAATGCTTACCGCGTAAGAGCAGGTGTAGATGTGCTTATGCCCGGTGGTAAAAGGTCAGGCAAGAGAAAGTCCGACGGTACACTTCTTAAAACCTACGGCAAAAAAGACGGTATTACCTTAGGCGAAATGCAAGAGGTAGCAAAGCACGTTCTTTCAGTTGTTTTAGATATTAAATATTGATAGTAAAAAAGAAAAAGATGTGTTCAAAAATTAAACTGAACACATCTTTTTTAGCTTTTTAATGGGGCAAGGAAATTACAAGAGCAAACACTCCGTTTTCGTATTTCACAAGCATATCACCGTTATATTTATCAACGGCTCTTTTAATACTTTTCAGACCTAATCCGTGATTTTCTTTATCCTTCTTTGCGGAAATATACGACCCTGCTCTGCGTTTAGGGGCATACAAAGACGGATTTTTAACGGATATTATCATTTCGCCTTCGCTATCGTTAATTTTAAGGTCAATATATCTGTCTTTAACCTCTTCAATTTTAAGACAAGCCTCTATAGCATTATCAAGGGCATTACTTAAAACCGTGCAAATATCCATTGACGATATTTTAGTATTTTCAAGAGAATTTATATCAAACTGTGTTGAAATCTGATTTTTTTGAGCATAAATAAGCTTTTCGTTTAGCACCGCATCAACGGCGGTGTTTTTACTCATTGAAACGTACGTTGCTTCTTCAATGGCATCCGTCATTTTTTCGAGGTAATCAAGAAGCTCCTCTTTAGAGCCGTTTTCGGCAATACCCTTTAAACTAAAAATATGATTTTTAAGGTCGTGCCTTAACTCTCTCGTTCTGTTATAGCTCTCTTCAATACGCTTGAAGGACTGCTTTTCAAGTCGCATTTGCATATTGAGAATATCAGAATTTCTTTGAATTTCAAGCTGATTCTGAAGTCGGGAAAACAAAGTGAATATAAGAATATTTATAAAAACAAGCCCGACGGTTGAAATGATAATATATATATTTATTTCTTCACCGGGAGCAAGTCTATCAATATAATATTGATACACCGTAAGCGTTCCGAGAGTAGTAACGGGAACAGACATAAGCATAAGCCAATATCTTATAGGTACAGCTTTGTTTTTTGCCTTTGTAAACATACCGATAAGAATTATCAGCACAAGCATAAATATATTCGGTAGCTCAATAGATAAAATTCTGTAGAAAAATCCTTCAGTATCAAGATAAGGAATTCTATCGAATATTTTATCAATAAAAAGTGAAAAAGCAAAATAAGACAAAAGCTTTGAAAGAGCAACAAACAACGAGTAAATAACAACGAAAAGAGCCTTCAATCTTTTTTTACCGTCGTAAACAACAAAGGCGATAATTAAAATCAATGCCATTTGGACACCGGTTTTGATGTTACCCGTTTGCCCTGTTTCCTGCAAGGCTAAAAGAATAGCGGAGCTTACGGCAAACGCCGACCATTTAGGAATTTTACTTTTATATTTCTCTTCAAAAAATGCGTTCATCAAAAGAAACGCAAAAAGCATTTCAATTGTTGATGAAAACAGTCTTATAAGATAAAAAAGAGTTGTTTCGATAAATTCAAGCATATTTATCACCGAAATTATAATTTAACTTTTTGACCAGAGGTAAGCCTCTTTTACGGCAGTTGCACGGCTTTTACTTACGGGAAGAACATCACCGTTTTTAAGGGTAACCTCTGTTTTTGAAACACTGTTTATTTTAAATGCATTTACAAGAAAGCTTTGATGAATTCTTATAAAATTATCATTTTTAAGAGAGTCTTCAATATCATCAAGCTTGCCGTAGAATGAATGGTCCTCGCCTTTTGTATGAACGATTAAAACTCTTTTATTGCTTTCAAAATATAAAATATCGTTAAGAGGTATATTTTTCACAACCGAGGTTGTTTTTAACGGAAAGACCTTGTCAATATTCTTTTTTAACTCGGTAAGACATTCACCGAAAATCCTGTCAAATGCATTTACCAAATCGGTTTTGAGAATATACCTGAAAGCCTTTACCTCGTAGCCCGAAAAAACGTATTCCGCAGAAGAGGTTACGAAAACAATAAGACTGTTTACGTCGTTTTCTCGCAAAAGCTTCGCACAGTCAACACCGTTAATAGTTTTCATTTTTATATCAAGAAAAATGATATCGAATTCGTTTGATTTTTTAGAGGCATCTAAAAGCGGTGCACTATCGTAGAAAGCAGAAATTTCTGCATCCTCATCTACCCTTGCAAGATAATCGGTTATTCTTTTTTCTATGTAATCGCAAATATTCTTTTCATCGTCGCAAACTGCAATTTTCAGCATATTCTCACCTCTTTTCAAATTCAATATATCACAAAAGAAATATCTTTACCATAGTTTTTTGAAATTAAAAGTGCTGAAGCAATAAGTTGTATTGCAACACAGAGCTTACAAAAATAAGAGCTACCGTTATCAATAACCGTAAGTTGAGAATATTTTTTATGTTTTTCTCTGATATTGCCCAATAAAGACTTATAAATATTAATGTAGCACTTAAAATAATCGGTAAAATATATTTGAATCCGAGATAGCCAAAAATCACACATATCCACAAAAGAACAAATCCGATAGTTTCTGCAAAAGAATTTATAGGAATGCCATTTTCAAGCATTAATTGGATAAGAGTCTGAATAAAACACACAACCAATGAAAAACCGGAAATCATCTGAAATGGTTTGTACAGTTTT
Source organism: Acutalibacteraceae bacterium (assembly GCA_045605825.1). Classification (GTDB taxonomy): domain Bacteria; phylum Bacillota; class Clostridia; order Oscillospirales; family Acutalibacteraceae; genus DTU089. The sequence continues at coordinate 22,079 of JAZUQS010000112.1, read as the reverse complement.
TTCAACGTGGGTGAAAGCTTTTTCTTATTCATTCCGATACACCTCATCAATAATATGCGGCACCGTCTAAAAACTGAAAATTCAAAAATCCTCCTGCGATAATGAGAATTACTGTTACCCATAATCTGAAATTTGCAATGTTTTTATAATTCTTTTCTTTTACAGCAAAGGCTATGCTTATTGCTATAAGTAAAACACTTATTATTGCGGGAAGTATACCCATAATTCCAAGGAATCCGAAAGCAATACCGATATAACCAAATATTATTTCGAAAAGCTCGTATATTGCTGAATCAAAGCTCCAAAAATAAGCTAATGCACAATTGACTGCAAAGGTAAGTATAGAAACAATTGAAATTACAGTAAACGGTTTATAAAGCTTTCTTAATTTTTCAGATGTCTTTTTAATCATAGTAACATCTCCTTTCTCTGTCTACACAATATCATAAATACTGAAAAAACTGCCCGAAATGTAACTTTCGGACAGTTTTTTGTAATTTTTGTACGGTTTTACATTAAGAAAAGCGGTGACGGTGTATACAGATACTCCGAGCCGAGCAAAACGCCATCTGCGCAAAAACTATCGTATAATTCGTGTATTGCCTTTCCATATATTCCATATCTGTTGCTCATCGTCAGGTTGAGCGTAGTCGGTTAAAAAGGTTGAAGCAAGCACACCGCTTGCCCAAGAAAAATGAATTTGCTCCTCGGGGGTAAAGCCTTTAATAATTGAGTAAAGAAGACCTCCTACAAAACCGTCACCGCCACCGATACGGTCGATTATTGAAATCTCTTTAGGCTCAACGAATTCGAATTCGTTGCCGTATTGCATAGCACAACCCCACAAATGACGGTCGGCAGATTTCACCTCTCTTATATTCGTAGCAAAAACGGTTGTTTCGGGGAAAAGCTTTTTAACTTGTTTTACCGTTCCCCTGAAATGCTCAACGGGTGAAAGCTCCTCTTGTCTTCCTACTGCTTGAAATTTTGTTCCCAAGCATAGCATATAATCAGACTCGTTACCGATTATTATATCCGAAAGACTTGCTATTTCGCTGAAGATTTTTCGCAATTCCTTTTCTCTGTTTTCCCAAAAGGATGCTCTGTAATTAAAATCAAAAGAAATGTGTGTGCCGTATTTTTTAGCCATTTTTACAAGTTCAAGGCAAAATTCGCCCGTTTCTTCAGACAACGCACAAATAAGCCCCGAAAGATGAAGAATTGCTACACCCTCTTCTTTAAAAAGCTTTTCTAAATCGAAATCCTTTACGTTTAAGGTTTTGCCTACCTCTCCTGCTCGGTCGTTATGCACCCTCGGTCCTCTTAAACCAAAACCGCTATCGGCAATATTGAATTGATGACGGTAGCCCCAAGGCCCGCCCTGCTCAACGTCTTTACCCTCAAAATCCATATTTCTTGCACGAAGATTTGCTTTAATAAAATTTGCTATTGGACTATCCTTTACAAAGGTTGTAAGCACCTTTACGGGTAACCCTAAATAAGAGAGAATTGAAGCAACGTTAGTTTCCGCAGAGGTTACCTGAAGATGAAAAACATCTGAAGAAAAAACCGTTTGTCTGTCAGGCGGTAATAGGCGTACCCCCATACTCGTAGGCACAACGAGAGCGTATTTATATTTTTCTTTAAGCTTTATCATTTTTCTTCCTTATTTCCAATTAGTATGAAAGCTTTTTCCCTTAGGAAAATCTGTTCTTTCGTAGGTGTGAGCACCGAAATAATCTCTTTGAGCCTGCAAAAGATTTGCGGGAAGCTTTTCAGACCTATAACCGTCAAAATAAGTGAGTGCCGCCGCTAAAGACGGTACCGAAATACCGTTGAGCATTGAAACTGCACATACTTTTCTGAGGCTTTCAATTCCATCGAGAATTTCATTTTTAAAATAAGGATCTAACATAAGATTTGTTAAATCGGGGCGTTTGTTAAACGCCTCTTTAATTTTATCTAAAAACACACTTCTTATAATACAACCGCCTCGCCACATAAGAGCGATATTGCCGTAATCGAGCCCCCAATTTTTCTTTTCGGAAACGGCTTTCATAAGAGAAAAGCCCTGAGCATAAGAAATAATTTTTGCACAGTATAAGGCTTTTCTTAATCTGTCAATATATTCTTGAGTTTCACCCTTGAATTCAACGTATGGGCCCGAAAGCTCTTTAGATGCTTCTACTCTTTCGCTTTTCATAGCACTTAAATATCTTGCGAAAACTGCTTCGCTGATAAGTGTTACAGGTACGCCTTCGTCAAGTGCGGTGACGCTTGTCCATTTACCCGTGCCCTTTTGCCCAGCAGAATCAAGAATTTTTTCTACGAGAGGTGAGCCGTCCTCATCCTTAACGGTAAAAATATCGGTTGTAATATCTATTAGATAACTGTCAAGTTCGGTGCTTTTCCATTCGGAAAAAACTCGGTGAATATCCTCAGCAGAAAAATTCATAAGATTTTTCATAAAATGGTAAACCTCGCAAATCAACTGCATATCACCGTATTCAATGCCGTTATGCACCATTTTTACGAAATGACCTGCTCCGCCTTTACCTACCCAGTCACAGCAAGGCTCACCGCTATCCGTTTTAGCACAAATCGACGTAAAAATAGGCTTCACCTTTTCCCAAGCCTCGTGAGAGCCACCGGGCATCATAGACGGGCCCTTGAGAGCACCCTCTTCACCGCCCGAAACACCTGTACCGATATAGAAAAGTCCTTTACTTTCAACGTATAAGGTTCTCCTTTCGGTATCCTCGTAATGAGAGTTACCGCCGTCAATTATGATATCACCCGGTGACAAAAACGGGATAAGCTCTTCTATGGTTTTATCTACTGCTTCACCTGCTTTTATCATAAGCATAATTTTTCGTGGGCTTTCGAGAGAATGAACAAATTCTTCAAGAGAATGAGCACCGAAAATATTTTTACCCTTTGCCTTTGAATTAATAAACGTGTCAACCTTTAAAACTGTTCTGTTGTAAACGGAAACGGTAAAGCCCTTGCTTTCCATATTAAGCACAAGGTTTTCACCCATTACCGCAAGACCGATAAGACCAATATCAGATTTTTTCATAATTTATTTTCCTTTCCTTATATCTTTTGAATATTTCAATTGAGTTATTTGCGATTTTTGTAGTACTGAAAGGAGGTAAGTAGGGTACCACCCACCGTTCCGATTAAAGTTTACTCAATCTGAAACAAACTTCACGAAATACACAATAGCTTTTTGCGTTAGTAATCAAAAGAACGGTCCCCCCTCCTTTTCCGTTTCACGAAAAAAGAGGGATAGGATATCGTAAATTTTAAATTTTTCTATAAATTAAATCCTTGCGAAGCGTCTGGCATCTGGGAACTGCATCTGGCATCTTACAATCGCCGTCGCAGACCCGACACTCCTAACTCCTAACTCCTCACTCCTCACTTTGCCAAAGCCCCAACGCAGGATTACTTATATAGTAAATCTCTTCACCGTTTACTATGTTGAATCCGTCTTTTAAATCTTTCGGATTATAGAGCTTTACTGCATCCTCATAGGGCATATAATCGAAGCCTACCCCCTCAACCTCTTCCTTCGAAAGATATTTCGTGCAATAGGTAACGGAAAACTGACCGTCAGAGGAACCGTGAATAAGGTGAGCCGCAACAGACAAATTATTTTTTAAATCTTCCTCTGTTTTAACAAGCTCTAAAACTTTTTTCCTTCCTACGTAACCGTATTTTCTTATAAGACTGTCGTTTTCTTTATCTTCGCCGAATTTATTTACAGCAGGTGCTAAAACTATTAATTCACCGCCCGTTTTCATTGCCATTCTCGTTCTGTAAACAGCTTTATTCCCAAGCCACGTGCTTCTGAATTCTTCAGGCTCGAGGTAGACAACTGCTTTTTTTATAGGTTGCTTAAGCTTTGTTATATTCATCTTTTGACTTTTTGAAACCGCCATTTCAAAAGAGCGTCTTTCTTTGCCGATATACACACCGTGAACAAGGGTTTTCCCCTCTTCATCGTTAGAGGTGACGGTTAAAACGTAAAGAAGTGGGATATCCTTTATAAAATTTTCTTCGGCGTAATCAAGAACCTTTCTTACGGGTGAAAAATCTCTTCCCATTATTCTTTCAAGACCGTAAAAGGCACCTAACATATGGGAAGAATTTATCATACTGTTACCGCCGCAGCCCACGAAAATATTTTTCGAGTAATTCGCCATACCCACAACCTCGTGAGGCACAACCTGACCTATTGAAATAATTAAATCATAATTTTCTAAAAGCCTTTTATTAACCTGAACGTCGATTTTTTCTTCAACAATGCCGTCGGATACAGATTTTACAAAATCCGCCGGTATTTCACCTATTTTCGTAACGTCAGTTTTCCAGTTATGGACAATAAGCTTGTCATAGGGTATTTTTTCACCGAAAAAGGCTTCCGCTTGCTCTTTTGTCATAGGCTCATGAGTGCCTAAAGCGGGCATAATATCCACCTGACAACTATCCTTTAAAATATCGTAATACATTGCGGTTATTTCACCCGCATAAGAATATTTTCTTGTATAATCGGGCGGTAAAATCAAAACCTTTTTCAATTTTTTACTGTCAACCGACCTTTTTACAAGGTCATATATTTTCGCTTTAGACACATTCCCGTCGCTTTCAATATACAAAAACGTCACCTCTTACTTTTTTACAAATAAGCCATAATTTCTCTTTTATTATTTTTATACATTTCATTGAAATTATTACTGCGGTGTGATAATATATTCACATAAATTTTTCGGAGGATATTTTTATGAAAAAATTTATGGATAAAGATTTTCTTCTTTCAACAGAAACTGCAAAAAAGCTTTATGCCGCTTGCGAAAACACACCTATTTTTGACTGGCACTGCCATCTTCAGCCAAAAGAAATTTATGAAAACAAAGAGCCTGCAGATATTGCTTATTTATGGCTTGCGGGCGACCATTATAAATGGCGTGGTATGCGCTCCTGCGGTATAAGCGAGGAATATATTACGGGTGATAAATCACCTTACGAAAAATTCAAAGCATGGGCAACTGCTATGCCTAACCTTATAGGTAATCCTCTTTATCATTGGACTCATCTTGAGTTACAGAGATATTTCGATATATATGAGCCCCTTTCACCTGCTACTTGCGACGAAATCTGGGAAAAAGCAAATGCAAAAATCAAAGCAGGCGGTTTCACACCGAGAGAGCTTATAGAAAAAAGTAACGTTGCTTTCGTTTGCACAACAGACGATGCGGCTGACACACTCGAATACCACAAGCTTCTTGCAGAGGACAAGAGCTTTAAATGTAAGGTTCTCCCCGCATTCAGACCCGACAAGGCGTTAGGCATTGAGCTTGACGGCTACAACGATTGGGTAAAAGCTCTTGAAAACGTGTACGGTAAAACCGTACCCTCATTCACAGAGCTTAAAACGGCACTCCTTTCAAGAATTGAATTCTTCGCAGAAATGGGCTGCAGAGCATCTGACCATGCGTTCACCTACGTGCCTTATAAGAGGGCTGACGAAAACGAATTGAACACAATTTTCTCAAAGCGTATTTCAGGGGAAAGCCTTTCAACTGAAGAAATTGACAAATATAAAACAGAGCTTATGCTTTTCCTTGCAAACGAATATGCAAAGCTTGGTTGGGGTATGGAAATTCATATCGGAGCTATGAGAAATAACAACGGCGTAATGTTTAAAAAGCTTGGCCCTGACACAGGCTACGATTCCGTTGCAGATTATGAAATCGCAGTAAATCTTTCAAGACTTCTTGATGCTATGAATACCGAATACAGATTACCTAAAACAGTTCTCTTTACGCTTAACCCCAAGGACAACTACGTTTTAGGCACAATGCTTGGAAACTTCCAGAGTGACGAGGCCGAATCAAAAATTCAGTTTGGTTCTGCTTGGTGGTTCAACGACAACTATGACGGTATGAGAACACAAATGCAGACTCTTATGAATTTAGGCGTTATTTCTAAATTCGTTGGTATGATTACTGATTCAAGAAGCTTTCTCTCATACCCAAGGCACGAATACTTCCGCAGAATCCTTTGCGAGCTTTTAGGTGACCTTGTTGAAGAGGGCAAATATCCCGATGATATTGAATTTTTAAGCAAGGTTGTTCAGGATGTTTCTTTCAACAATGCTGTAAAATATTTTGGAGTCAAGTAAAAAAATAAAAAACACCCCTCTTTGCAGAGGGGTACTTATATATGGTGATAATTATGTTTTATTTATTGGCAATTATATCAGGTTTAATAATCGGTGTTCTTGATGCTTTTGTTATACGCAATAAAAAGCCGCTTTCTGCTATCGTAACGATAATTGTTGACCTTGTTTTAAGTAACTTTTTCAGCATTACGATTACCGAATTTATTTACAAGATAACAGGTAAGGGGTCTATGTTCCCAATTTCCGACCGCACAATGAAATTTCATATCATTTACTTTGTGTTTACGCTTATCTGCGGCTTGACTTTTATTTTCTTTACTTCTGTTTTCGGCGGTTACATAACTTTTATTCAAAATAAAAGCCGAACAAAAATACCGACCGTTGCAAAAATTTCTACCGTTTTCGTAGCTTTAGGTGCTGCCGCTTTTACAGGAACGATATGGGGAAAAGAAACCTTTGGTGACCTTGCAGCTGACCAGCTTATAATTAACCTTATCACACCTAAAGACGGTACAAGCAGTGATATTATGAGCACTTTGTTTTCAGGGCCGGTTTTTCAGACGTTAGCAGTAACCTTGCTTTTTGCTGTTTTCGCCTTTTCTGCAAGCGAGGTTTTCATTAAGCTTCGAGAAAAAAACGTAAAGCTTCTTTCTCTTTTTATGAAAAAGATTATCTGCATACTTTTGGCAATAGCCGTTTTCTTTGGCGGATGTGCCGTAGGCATAGTTGAATTCGAGCTTGTAAATATTGTAAGAATGTATATGCTTGAATCAAAGTTTATAGAAACTAATTACGTTGACCCTGAAACCACTAATCTTCAATTCCCTGAAAAGAAAAGGAATCTTATACATATTTATTTGGAATCCATGGAAAACTCATTCACCTCAAAGGATATGGGTGGCCATATGGATGAAAATCTTATCGAACCGCTTACCAATTTAGCAAAAGAAGGCTATAGCTTTTCTCATCTTGAAAACGGCTTCGGCGGTCCAATTGCAACAACCGGCTGTACATGGTCTGTTGCTTCAATGGTTAATATGAGTGCAGGTATTCCTATGAAAGCACCTGCAGAGCCTAATGCATACGGAGCAGCTGACAATTTTTTACCCGGTGCGATAACTCTTGGCGATATCCTTGAATCACAGGGTTATGAACAATCCCTTATGTTTGGTGCCAGTGCAAATTTCGGTGGCTTGAATTTCTTTTTTGAAAGTCACGGCAATTTTAATTTTCTTGACTACGACGGCGTAAAAGCAAAGGGTTGGATTCCCGAGGACTACTCTGTTTGGTGGGGCTATGAAGACGATAAGCTTTACGAATTTGCAAAAATTGAATTGACAAGGCTTTATGAAACGGGAAAACCGTTCCATTTTGTTATGGAAACCGCCGACACTCATGCACCTGACGGATATTTAAGCCCCAACGCACCCACACCGAGAGCAAGTCAATACGCAAACGTTATTGCTTACAGTGCTTCTGAAACAGAAAAATTCGTGCGTTGGATTCAGCAACAGCCTTTCTATGAAAACACAACGATTGTTATTATCGGTGACCACTTAAGTATGGACGCAAAATTCTTTGAAACTTTTGACCCTAATTATTTAAGAACAACCTACAATCTTATTCTTAATCCAGCTCCTACTGTAACTGATATCCCGAAAGAGCGAATGCAAAACCGTTGGTGGTATAATGCAGATATGTTCCCCACAATTCTTGCAAGTATAGGAGTTAAGATAGAGGGCGACCGATTAGCTCTTGGAACAAACCTTTTCTCAGATACTCCTACGTTATTTGAAGAAAACGGCGGACAAGCCGGTTGGGAAATGATTAACAAAGAATACACCTACAGCAGCACATTCTATTTAAAAAACATTCTCACCGGTAAAAACGAGCCCTTTGACACAAAAAACGTAACAGAATACAAAAACTAATATTACACTTTGTGTGATAAAACGCTGCACAAATTGATTTCTATACAATGGTGATACTATGATAACCTTTAAGCAGAACAACGAAATTACATACGACGATAAGGAATTAATGGAGGAAAACTCCTTTATAGGTGCAGAAATTGATACTACTCCCCTACCTGTTTACAATGAAGTAAAGGCTTCACTTCCTCAGCCTATTTGGGAAAACCACAAGGATTACATAGAATGTTATTGGAAGGCTTGGGAAATAGCCTTCAGAAATCTTCGTCAGCCTAAAGAGAATACGGGCTTCGTAACAAATTATATTGACGCCGCATTCAACGGATGTATTTTCATGTGGGACTCTGCTTTTATGCTTATGTTTGGTAAGTATGCAGACCGAATTTTCAATTTCCAGAAAACCTTTGATAACTTCTACTCTCATCAACACGTTGACGGTTTTATCTGCCGTCAGATTGAAGAAGAAACGGGAAACGATATTTTCGCCCGTCACGACCCTGCATCTACGGGTCCCGAGGTTATGACCTGGTGCGAATGGGAATATTACCTTAATTTCGGTGACAAGCAAAGACTTGCAAGAGTTTTTCCCTGCCTTGTTGCGTATCATCAGTGGATGCAGGAGCATTTCACTTGGCGTGACGGCACGTATTTTTCCTCGGGCTACGGTTGCGGTATGGATAACTGTCCCCGTCTTGACGAAAAATATCACGTTTGCTACAGTCACGGTCATATGGTATGGGTTGACGCTTGCATGCAAGAGCTTAACGCTTGTAATCTTCTTATAAAAATGGCAAAGGAGCTGGGCAGAGAGGAATTCATACCCGAGCTTCAGGCAGAAAGTGACCGTCTTTTTAAGGTTATAAACGAAAAGCTTTGGGATAATGAAACTAAATTTTATTACGACCTAAAAAACGACAATACCTTTAACGGCGTTAAGCATATAGGTGCGTTCTGGGCTCTTCTTGCAAAATGCCTTCCCGAAAGCAGAACCGAGGATTTTATTGCCCACTTAAACAACGAAAACGAATTTAAAACCGACCACAGAGTGCCTACTCTTTCAAAGGACCACCCCGAATACAACTCCAAGGGCGGTTATTGGTGCGGATCAGTTTGGGCACCTACAAACTATATGGTTTTAAAGGGTCTTGATTCTTATAAAAAATTTGACCTTTCCTACGAAATTGCCTGTAATCACCTTGACTTTGCAGTTGAGGTTTTCAAGGATACCGCCACTCTTTTTGAAAACTATTCACCCGAATATCACGACGGTAAGGCTTTAAGAGGTAGTTCATCCTTACCCGATTTCGTCGGTTGGACAGGTCTTATTCCTATTTCAGTTATGTTTGAATACGTTTTCGGTATAAAGCCCGACGCTTCAAACAACAAAATCACTTGGCATATAAACCTTACCGACAAGCACGGAATTGAAAAATACCCCTTCGGCACAGATGGTGAATTAACTCTCATTTGCGAAAAGCGTAATTCAGAAGAGGAAAAGCCTCAAATTAAAATAGAATCAAATATTCCCGTAACCGTTGAAATTATATGGAATAACGGTAAAAGCACAGAAACAATTAATCTTTAAATCAAATCTATACATAAAAAACGGTAATTAAAATGAAGCATCTTACTCGAGAAGAAAAACGACAAAAAGCACATATTATAAAAAACACAGCCTTTATGTTAGGCTGTGCAATTAAGTGTGCCCCGGTTTCGCTTTTTATGATTTATTTCGCTTGCGTTGCCGAAAATATTTATTATGCCGTTGTTGTAAACGTTATGCTTCTTGAAACCGCACTTTCGGTTATTGAGGGTAACGGCACGTTTACAGAATTTGCAATAAAAATTGTAATTTTAATTTTAGGTAAGCTACTTGTGGACCTTTTAGGCTATATAAATGTTTTCACAATAAGAATTAAATTTGAAATAAAATGCGAAAGCTATATAAATTCTCTCATTTTCAAAAAGGCCCAAGAGGTTGAGCTCGGTTGCTATGAAAACCCTGAATTTTTTGACAAATACAATCGGGCAACCTGGGTTGTTGATAAAAGTGGCTTTAAGAGGATTATTGAGGGCTCCGCTTGGACCTTAGGCTCTGTTTGCAGTCTTGTTTTGCTGGTTTCTTACTTAATATCCATTGATCCGATTTTACTTATTTTCCTTATCTGCCCTCTTGCCGTTATAGGCTTCAGAGTAATAAAAAACAATCTTGAGCTTCAAAAAGAAGAGGCAATGACACCCTTTGAAAGAGAAAAGGATTACGTAAGAAGAACAATTCTTTTAAAGGATTTCGCAAAGGAAATAAAAACAACAAACATCTTTGTAGTTTTAGAAAAAAGATTCCGCAAGGCTATAGAAAAAAATATAAACGTTATAAAAAAATACGGCTGGAAAATAGCCCTTATTGAATGCGTTTCCGATTATTTTGCCGAGATTATACCGGTTACGGGCGGATTCGTTTACGGTTGCTATCGCCTTTTAGTTGTAGGTGATTTGCCTATATCCGAATTCTCGGTGCTTGTTTCTGCTATAACCACCTGTCGAAACAAGCTTAATCAATTGGCATTTTATTTCGCAATGCAACAAAAGCATTGCTTATGGGTGCAAAATTTAAGAGATTTCTTGAATTACGAGCCGAAAATCAAGAGCGGTGAATTAATCCCCGATGAATTCGAAAGCCTTGAATTTAAAAACGTATCATTCAGATATACGGAAAACTCCGACTACATATTAAAAAACGTTTCTTTCAAGCTTGAAAAAGGTCAGACGATGGCTGTTGTAGGTCAAAACGGTGCTGGTAAAACTACGCTTTCAAAGCTTATTATGAGGTTTTACGACGTTACTGAGGGAGAAATTCTTTATAACGGAATAAATATAAAAGAATACGACGTATTAAAATACAGAGAAAAATTTGCATCTGTTTTCCAGGATTACAGAGTTTTTGCAATGACCGTTGCCGAAAACGTTTTAACCGAAGAGGTTACCGATGAAAACAAAGAAGCGGTTGTAAAATCTCTTAAACTCGCAGGGGCTTATGATAAAATAGGCTCCCTTCCACTTAAAGAGGATTCGCTTCTTACTAAAGAATTTGATAAAGACGGTGTGCTTCTTTCGGGTGGCGAAACCCAAAAGGTTACTATTGCCCGTCTTTTCGCAAGAGATTTTGACGTAGCAGTTCTTGACGAACCATCCTCTGCCCTTGATCCCGTTGCTGAAAGTAAAATGTACGATTCTCTTCTTGAGGGCACAAAGGGTAAAACGGTTATTTACATATCGCACCGTCTTTCAAGTGCAACCCGCTCTGATATTATTCTTGTTTTCAACAAAGGAACTCTTGAGGAAATCGGCTCTCACGAGGAGCTTATGAAAAATAACGGCTATTACTGTGAAATGTTCACACTTCAAGCATCAGGCTATAAAGGAGGTGTGGCTGAATGAAAAGCAATAATAAAAAAGATAAAGTAAATTCCGTAAAGAACTATATTTATATGCTTAAATTCATCTCAAAGCACACGCCGTTTATGGTTTTCGGATATTTATTCTTTGACGTTCTTGCAAATCTCCCCTGGACACTTTCAAACGTTGTTCTCTTAAAATACATAATAGACGTTGCAAGTGAGGGACACGGCTTTGAAAGAATTGCTTTTGCTTTGATTATCTTTGCAATTTTCGTTGTTGTAACAAATCTTTTCACAACGCTTTTCTATGAAATTTCAATGCCAAAGCAAAAAGAAAAGCTATATTTCGCAATCTACAAAACAATTTACGAAAAAGCCGCAAAAATGGATTACGAGGCATACGATAATCCCGAATATTACAACGACCTTGTTCTTGCGATGAACTCAATGAACGAGAGAGCGTATGCTGTTTTATCTAACACACAGGATATTTTATCAAACACAGTAAGCGTTCTTACTATTGGTGCAGTTATAATATCCATTGACCCCATTTGCCTTGTTTTCGTTGCGGTGTGCGTTGCTATAATGACGCCTGTCGGAAGACTAATTGCAAAAGTAAACGTTGAGAGAACTGAGGTTATGACCCCTCTTGACAGAAAGAATTTATATTTCAGCAGAGTTTTCTATCTTCAGGACTATGCAAAGGAATTGCGTCTTTCAGGTGCGGGTAAAATGATTGAAACCCGTTACAACCGCAATATTACTGACAGAATTACAACTATCTCTCCATATCTTACAAAACAATGGAAGCTTTATTTCTGTCAGGAAGCTTTACCCATGACGCTTCTTATTTACCTTGGAATCTCTCTTCTTATGGGCTACAAGGCTATTGTTACAAAAGACGTTACTATGGGTGATTTTGCCGCAACCTTTAACGGTGCTGCATCTATCAGCACAAGCGTTTTCGCAATCACAAGCCAATTTGCAATAAGCTTTCGTGAAAACAGCCTTTACGTTGAAAAATTCCGTCGTTTTATGAACGCAAAGGAAAAAATGATTTCAGGCTCAAAAACAACCGTTTTTGAAAATCCGCCTACTATTAAATTTGAAAACGTTTCGTTTAAATATCCCGGCACAGATAAATACGTTCTTAAAAATATAAGCTTTGAAATTTCTCCCTACAAAAAGGTTGCCCTTGTGGGCTACAACGGTGCGGGTAAGACCACTCTTACCAACCTTCTTTTAAGGCTTTATGACGTTACCGAGGGCGCTATAACTATTGACGGAGTTAATATTAAGGATTGGGATATTGCTTCATACCATAAAAACTTTGCCGCAGTTTTTCAGGATTTCTCTATTTTTGGAGCAACGCTCGGTGAAAACGTTTCAATGAACGATTCTCACGATAAAGAAAAAACTCTTGAAGCCTTGAAATCGGCTCATTTTGACAGAAAGCTTCCCGATAGCACAGACAGTATTCTTTTAAGAGAATTTGACGATGACGGTATTTCTTTATCGGGCGGTGAGGCTCAAAAAATAGCTATTGCAAGAGCATTTTATAAGAATTGTGCATTTGCAATTCTCGACGAGCCCAGCGCAAACCTCGACCCCGTTGCAGAGCACACTCTTAATCAGTCTATGGTAAAGGCTGCAAACAAAAAAACTGTTTTATTTATCTCTCACAGGCTTTCAACCACCGTTATGGCAGATGAAATATATATGCTTGAAAACGGTGAAATTATAGAGCATGGCTCTCACGAGGAATTGATGAAAAAAGACGGCAAATACGCATATATGTTCCGTTTGCAAGCGGAGAAATATACTGAATAAGGTCTTACAAATCAACAACCGTATTGAAGAAAATTTCAATTTCTTCAATACGGTTGTCAGTTTATTCAGTTACAAAAACAATCTCACATTTGTTTTCTATATCTTGCTCTTTGAAATACCTTTCCTCATAAGGAATCCATTTGTTTTCGAAGGCTTTGTAGCCCTCTTCGCCGTTACGTTTCTTTATTCTTTCTTTTTGAATTTCGGGTGAAACGGTTAGGAAAATATGCAAGTCGTAAAGGGCATAAAAATCGTTATGACAAGAGTAGCTACCCTCTGTGATAACTATGTTTTTCGGTGAAATTTTAATCGGTGGTTTTAATGACTGTGCAGCACAATCAAAAACCTTATAAAAAACATCTTCACCTTTCTTTGAGGGCACAAGAACTTCTTTGAGGAACCTTTCTCTGTCAATATTTCCGCCTGCTTCATCAAGTCTTTCTTTTGTGCGTTTTTCTAATGGTAAATAAAAATCATCCATATGAAAAACATTGCAATCGAATTTCTTTGAAAGCAGTTCTGCAAACGTACTTTTTCCTGAACCGCATCTGCCATCAATAGCAATTATAACCGTTTCTTTTTCTTTAAGAATTGATTTTATTTCTTCTTTTACTATCTCTAAAGCGGTTTTAAAAGCATTATTATGTTCCATTTTCTGCTTCTTTCTTATGATTATGGTTTTTAAATGGTATTAAATGTGTTTTATTAAGAGCTAACATTATAGCCGGTACAAGAATAAGCTGAGCAATTATACCGGGGATTGCATTTAAAAATGCACCCGATAAGAAAGTGGCAAATGTAAAACCGTTCTCACCTAAACCTAAAATAACGGTCATTACAATTCCCCAAACTACTCTTCCACCGAGCATTGCGGTTATAAGGCTTCTGTACAATGATTTAAGGCATTGCCAACGGGCATTCTGGAATAAAAATCCAACTAAAAAGCCGTAGGCTGAAAGCTCAAACGCCATAGCAATTGCGGTTGGGTACATAGGTGGCATACCGAAAACAGCACTTCTTAAAACAGGCGTTACAGCACCTACTACGAAGCCGTATTTCCACCCACAAATGAAACCGCAAAGAATTACGGGTAAATGCATGGGAAGAAGCATGCTGCCGATTTGAGGTATCTGCCCCGTGAAAAAGGGTAAAACAAGACCTAAACCTAAAAACATTGCTGAAAGAACAAGCTTTTGTATTTTTTTATTTTTCATTTTTCAACCTCACTCAAAAGAAACCACTACTTTTTGATACGCAATTGCTTTCCTCTCGTACGTATAAGTAATATGTAAAGTGTTTTTATCTGCTACAATTGCGGGATAGCTGAATTCATAATCCCCCGAAAGCTTTTCGCATTTAAAAAATTCGGTAAAGGTTTTACCGTTATCAAATGAGCTCATAAGGACAAGCGGAGCTCTGTTTCCCCAGTTTTCAGAAACGGGATTCATTATAAGCACAAGACAACCGTTGTCCATTTTTACAACATCAACACCGCTGTTGGGGTTAGAAAGAGGTGTTTCGTAAGCCTTACACCAGCTTTTACCTCCGTCACGGCTGTCACTGCGATAAAGTGAGCCTCGGCTTGTTCTTACAAGCATATGAAGACCCTCATCGCTTTCCCAAAGGGTAGGCTGAATCATATTAACGGGGATAGCATTCTTTTTGGGTCTTAAAACGAAATTTGAATGCTCAAAGGTAAGCCCGTCGTCCTTTGAAATATCTACAAAGCATTTCCAGCTTTTTTTCAAGGATTCTTTTGATGCGGGAGCTATAACAGTACCGTCTTTTAAACGGATATTTTTATTTTTCACAGGGCCTCTGCCACCGTCTTTATCACCTGGCACAAGCACCTGAGGCTCTGAAAAGCTTCTGCCGCCGTCTTTTGAAATACAGTAATAGGTTACCCATTTAGGTATTGGCTTTCCGTATTTGAAGTAGAGAATTATTTCGCCGTTTTCTCTTAAAAATAAAACGGGGTTCCAATGGGGAAGCTCTTCACCGTTTACGGCTACGCTGTAAGGCTTTGACCATACTGAATTTTCACGTCTGCTTACCCAGATTTTAACGTCATTATTACCCTCGGCTGTGCCGCCAAACCAAGCTGCAACAACGCTACCGTCCTCTAAAGGTAACACTGTTGAGGCATGGCAAGAGGGTGTATTTACCATTGGTGGATAAATAAACTCCTTAGTAACATTATTGACCGTTATTTTCATTTTCATCACCGTCTTTTTCTTCATCCATATAGTTAAAGGCGTTCCAAGCACCTTCGTCTACCTTTGGCTTTTCATCGTAGCCGATATTCATCACTATTTTTTCTTTATTACCCGGTAGTTTCTTCTCAACCTTTGGCTCATCCTCTAAAATATACATATCCTTTGCATATTTCTGAGAATAAGTTCTTATAAATGTAGGAAAGCCCTCTTGAGTTGAAAGCTGTCTGTAAATATGGTGGTTTATGATATATCTCAGGGTTGGAAGCACGATAATTATATTCACAAGGCTTGAAACAAATACAAACACCATAGGTATACCGTTACCTCCACCGCCAACAAAACCACCAATAGAAGCGTAAACCCCAAGTGCAACAAGCGTTTCAAAAGCACCTCGAAGCTTTCCCATTTTCATATTATTAGTTCCGATTATGGTAAAAATTACAGAGCCTATACCGGCCAAAACGGGAATAAATGAACGAGCACCGATAAAAGAGAAAAGTGTACCTAAAATCATGAAAAACAATGGTATCAAAAGATGCCCCGTTGCAGCTTCAACGTTGCTATTCCATTTAAACATTAAATCCTTTTTATCTTCAAAGCTCATTGCCGGAATATAGTTATGAGGAAAAACAATATCTAACCCTAAAATACTAAAACCATATTCATATTTTTTATAATTTTTTGCACCGTTACTACGTTTTTTAGCGGAATTATTCTCTTTTTCTTCACCTATATTCATAACTTTTTCAGTTTTTGCGTTTGATTTTAAATTCTGACTTCTTGCAAACTCTTCTTTCTCTATTTCTTCTTTCGAATTAAAGGGGTTGTGAGAGGCTTTATATTTATTCTCCGCTGTTTCTTCGTCTTTAAGATACAGTTTATCGCCATATAAATCCGCAGAGTTTGCAATAAAAGAGGGAAATCCCTTGCATTTTTCAAGTTCCTTGAAAACAGGGTAAAAGTTGCGAATACATTTAAGGTTAAAAAAGCTCATTACGCTAC
This sequence comes from Acutalibacteraceae bacterium, assembly GCA_045605825.1. GTDB lineage: Bacteria > Bacillota > Clostridia > Oscillospirales > Acutalibacteraceae > DTU089. The sequence continues at coordinate 5,512 of JAZUQS010000112.1, read as the reverse complement.
CCGAAGCAAGACCAACACACGCTACTATAAGAGCATCTCTGCCCATTTCCCGAAAGCCGATTAACCAAAGGATTATATACCCTAAAAATGCCACTAAGTTTACCCAATAAGCAGGATATTTCCATTTACGGACAAAGTTGCCACCAACTAAAAGAGCAAGCATAACACCGTACAAGGGGAATTCATACCAATCACCGAAATCAGAGCACAAATAACCGATTAAAAAAGCACAAACGGCAGTTACCAGACCTGATATTGCACCGTATTTAGTTGCTTCTTTCCACTCAAACATCAAATCTCTATGCTCATAAATTGATGCTTCAGGGATATAGGTTGTATCCATATTAAATCTTATAATCACTCTCTGTCACCTCTAACTTTACTTCCTCACTCCTAACTTGTGAGTGAAGCAAACTTAATAGCCTTTGCCTTGCTCATTCTTGGCAATTGACACTATTCTGCTTGTGCCTAATCTGTCTGCACCGAGGGATAAAAACTTTTCGGCATCGTCGAGAGATGCTATACCTCCCGCAGCCTTCATTTTTACGTTTTCACCGATATTTTGGGAGAAAAGCTTTATATCCTCAAAGGTTGCACCGCCCTTTGAAAAGCCTGTTGAGGTTTTAATATAGTCTGCCCCTGCTTCCGTCACGATTTCACACATTTTAATTTTTTCTTCATCAGTTAAAAGGCAGGTTTCAATAATAACCTTTAAAATTTTGCCGTTACAAGCTTTTTTAATTTCTTTGATTTCGTTAAGAATATCGTTGTAACGTTTATCCTTAAGCCAACCGATATTTATAACCATATCAATTTCATCTGCACCGTTTTTAACTGCATCTGCAGTTTCAAACACCTTACAAGCAGTTGTGTTATACCCATTCGGGAAGCCTATAACTGTGCAGATTTTAAGCTTATCACCGCAATAATCAGCACATTCTTTAACGTAGGAGGGAGGAATACATACGCTGGCTGTATTAAATTTTATTCCGTCATCGCAAATTGCTTTTATCCCGTCCCAAGTTGACTCTTGCTTTAAAAGAGTGTGGTCAACGTGAGTTAATATTTCTTTTAATTCCATTTTTATACCGCCTTTGCCGTTTGAAATTAGTTTTACAGCTTCATTGTATCATTTTTAATAGAAAAGGTAAACAGTATTATTAAAATATCATAGTATTTAATAATTGATTTACAAAATATATTGTGATATTATTTAGTATGTATATTTATGAAAACTTATTTTAGAAATGTAATAAGGTGATATTTTGAAAAATTTACTTGTTATTTTCGGCGGTGCTTCAAGCGAATACGAGGTTTCATTACGCTCTTCAGCTTCCGTTTTACGAAACATTGACCGCGAAAAATACAACGTGCTCACTCTCGGTATTACAAAAGAAGGTAAATGGTATTTTTACACCGGTGATATCGACTCTATAGAAAACAATAGCTGGTGTAAGGATGAGCTCACTACCCCCGCTATAATTTCACCTGATAAAACCGATAAAGCTTTAATCATTCTCAACGATATGGGTGCTTACGAGAAAATCCCCGTTGACGTTATTTTCCCCGTGCTTCATGGCAAAAACGGCGAAGACGGCACTATTCAGGGTATTTTTGAGCTCGCAGGTATTCCCTACGTTGGCTGTACACCTCTTGCAAGCGGTATGTGTATGGATAAAGCCGTTACAAACACCATTCAGGATGCGGCAGGTATAAAGGGTGCAAAATGGGTTGCTTTTACTGAAACTCAATATCGTGAGGGTCGAGTTAATCTTGATTCGGTTGAGCAAAAATTAGGCTATCCTATTTTCGTTAAGCCCGCAAACGCAGGCTCTTCCGTAGGTATTTCAAAGGCTCACAATCAAATGGAATTATTACAGGCTCTTGACATTGCTTTCCAAAACGACTACAAAGCAGTGCTTGAGGAAACTCTCGTTGGTAGAGAAATTGAATGTGCAGTTATGGGTAACGACCGCCCCGTTGCTTCTTGCATCGGTGAGATTTTACCTACTGCTGAATTTTACGATTACGAAGCAAAATACATAGATAATTCAACGGGTCTTGCTATCCCCGCAAATCTTCCTTATGAGGTAAGCGAAAAAGTAAGAGCCGAGGCTGTAAAGGCTTATTCCGCTTTAGGCTGTACCGGTCTTTCACGAGTTGATTTCTTCTTATTAGAAAACGGCGATATCTGCCTTAACGAAATCAACACTCTCCCCGGCTTCACCTCAATTTCAATGTTCCCCAAGCTTTTCGGTCAGGTTGGCGTACCTTATTCAGAGCTTATTGACCGCCTTATTGAATACGCTGAGGAAAGAATGAAATGAGAAAAGTTGAAATAGAATTTATAAGCGAGCAACAGTATTACGATGACCGAGAAAGCAGTAAGCTTAAGGCAATGGGTCAGTTTGAGATTGTTGACGGCATAAAAACAATTTCCTACACCGAGCCCGATAGCGAAATGGGTAAAAGCGAAACGGTTATAAGAGTTATAAACGATAACTTTATTGAAATGACCCGAAAGGGTGCTTACGAAACCGTATTTCTCATTGAAGAGGGCAAAACCCATTCCTGTGTTTATAAAACTCCCTTCGGTGAAATGGCTATGGATATTGTGGCTTCGCGTGTAAATGCTCAGATTCCTGATGTTTCAGGTAAAATTCTTCTTTGCTACAATTTAGAAAGCAATTCCGAAATTATCGGTGAAAATAATCTTTTAATGAAAATTAATGAGGTTTAAAAATATGTCAAAATTAGTTAAACTTGCCGAGGAACAGATTATTTCTTCCGTTACGGCAGCAATCAAAAAGAATATTCAGGAAGGCATTTTCATTGAAGCAGATATCCCTGCTTTCAAAACAGAAATTCCTGCTGACAGAAAAAACGGTGACTACTCTGCAAATGCGGCATTTATGCTTTCAAAGGCTTTAAGAATGCCCCCGAGAAAAATTGCCGAATTAATTCTTGAAGAAATAGACCTTTGTGACACCTTCTTTAAATCCTGCGAGGTTGCAGGACCCGGTTTCATAAACTTTTATTTAAAGCCCGAATTTTATGCCGATATTCTTCTCGATATCGATACTCTCGGTGATGATTACGGTAAAAGCGATTTCGGTAAAGGTAAGAAAATCAACGTTGAATTCGTTTCAGCTAACCCCACCGGACCTATGCATATGGGTAACGCAAGAGGCGGTGCTCTCGGTGACTGTCTTGCAGCCGTACTTGACTGGGCAGGCTATGATGTTTCAAGAGAATTCTATGTAAACGATGCGGGTAACCAGATTGACAAATTCGGTCTTTCTCTTGATATCCGTTATCAGCAGATTCTTAAGGGCGTTGATTATATCGACCTCCCCGAAGACAGCTACCACGGTGACGATATAAGAGTGCTTGCACAAAGCTATATTGATGAAAACGGCGACGGTCTTCTTGAGGTTTCCGAGGCAGAGAGAAGAAAAGCCCTCGTAGCTTATGCTCTTCCTAAAAACATTGCAAAAATGAAGGCTGCAATGGCAAAATACCGTATTGATTACGATACCTGGTTTTCAGAGCTTTCACTTCACAACGGCGACGAGCTTAAGGAAACTATTGAAATTCTTAAAAACAATGGCTACACCTACGAAAAAGACGGTGCTTTATGGTACAAAAACATAGAGGTTATGACCGCTATTCTCAAAAGAGAGGGCAAATCTCAAGAATATATTGACAACCTTGAGCTTAAAGATGACGTTCTTGTTCGTCAGAACGGTAATCCCACCTACTTTGCCGCTGATATTGCATACCACAGAAACAAATTCGAAAAACGCGGTTTCGATACTGCTATTGACGTTTGGGGTGCAGACCATCACGGTCACGTTGCACGTATGAAGGGTGCTATGGAGGCTGTCGGCATTGACGGCAACAGGCTTGACGTTGTTCTTATGCAGCTTGTTAACCTTATGAAAGACGGTAAGCCCGTTAAAATGTCAAAAAGAACAGGTAAGGCTATTACTCTCGTTGACCTTCTTGACGAAGTGCCCATTGATGCAGTACGTTTTCTTTTCAATATGAGAGAAGCAGGTAGTGCTATGGACTTTGACCTTGACCTTGCAGTCGAGCAGTCAAACCAGAACCCCGTTTATTACTGTCAATATGCACATGCAAGAATTTGCAGTATCTTAAGAAAGCTTGAAAACGAGGACGTTAAAATCAGAAAGCCTGAAAAAGCAGAGCTTACTCTTCTTTCAAGTGACGAGGAAACAGACCTTATTGCTCACCTTGCATCACTTACAAACGTTATAATTTTTGCGGCAAATTCATACGACCCTGCAAGAATTACTCACTACGCAACAGAGCTTGCAACAAAATTCCACCGTTTCTACAACGCACAACGTGTTATGGTAGATGATGAAGCACTTATGCAAGCAAGAATCTTCCTTTGCGAATGTGTTAAACGTACAATGAAAAACGTACTTTCAATGCTCAAAATCAACGCTCCTGAGAGTATGTAATTTTAAAAAAAACCCTGCAACGCTTGGTTGCAGGGGATTTTTATTTACTTTCTAAACACAAATAAGTATTCATGTGCTATCAACAAAAAATTGTATTTAACACTATTTGTTTTCCAGTAACCTGTTGCTTTGCAGTTGTGTTGTTCTTTAATTATAAGTTCTTTAAGTTTGAATCCGGCATCTTCAAAGATACGCATAACCTCAAATGACATAGGTATCATATGACCTTTTTGACGAGTATCACCCATGAGAATTGCACAGAACTTATCCTTCTTAAGAACTCGATAACTTTCGTTAGCAACCTTTTTCATTGCTTCAAGAAAATCTTTAACTTTTAGCAAAGATAGGTCTTCAGGTATGTCTTCACTGTACTTAATTATATCTGCATAAGGAGGATGAGTACAAATTAAATCTACGCTTTCGTCAGGTATGAAATCAAGATTTCTTGCATCTCCTTTACGGATATAAACCTTACCGTCAGCACCCTCATGTTCAAAGTTAATTTTGTCTTTGCAGCGTTCTAACGCTACATCATTAACATCAACACCAACAATATTTCTGTTGAGAAGTTTTGCTTCAACAAGAGTAGTTCCGCCACCTGCAAATTGATCAAGAACTAAATCGTTTTCCTGCGAGTATCTGAGTATTATGTTGCGAGGAATATATGGCGACCAGTTACCACGCCATTTTGCATCGTGAGTAGCCCAGTTACCCCTGTTAGGAAATGACCAATGAGTAGTCATTTCAAGTTCAAAGTTTTCGGGCTCCCATTTGGTTATTTTTTTTGCCATTATTTGAAAACCTCATCGATTATTCCATCTTCTAAATCTTTAATATTATAGATGTGCTGCATAACATCAAACGTTTCTTCAAGGTTATGACGAGCATCCACCCAACCTTTACCATCAGTAAACCATACAAATTTAAAGCCATTTATGCTCTGCGCTTCTTGAGAAATTTGCTTATAACTACGAGCTGTTTCGTTCAACTTTGATCCACTACTTGCATAGAAATTTGTTTCT
>JAZUQS010000111.1:0-3199 GCA_045605825.1 Acutalibacteraceae bacterium | reverse complement strand
GTATATGCAGTTGGTGATTATGATATGAACGGCGTTGCATTTGAAGAGGCGGATATTCTCTTAATGGAAGAGGCAATAAAAAGCCCCGAAGCAATGACAACACAACAAAAATATGCCTGCGATTTAAATGCAGACGGCACTATAAATGATGCGGATAAAGCACTTCTTGATGTGAAATAAAATATTAAGCATTTTCAATTTCTCCAAAAAATATAAAAACCAAAACACTCGTCGAGTAAAATCGGCGGGTGTTTTGGTTTTTTTGGTGCAGGAAATGGGACTTGAACCCACATGAATTTGCATTCATTAGAACCTGAATCTAACGCGTCTGCCAATTCCGCCGTCCCTGCAAATATGCTGATTTTTCTTTTCTGAAAGCGAGAGTTATTTTAACATATATAAAAACGGGTGTCAACAAAGAAAGTTGCGTAAAAGTATTTTATTAAACAGTCGGGTGTCGGGTGTTGTATAAATCCGAAATAAAAACTGAGAGTTATTAAACACCTGTTTAATGTTTCAAAAACAGCGAGTTTTTACACACTTTTCCTTGACTTTGTTGAAAAAAACATATATCATTTAAAATGTGATTAACTTTTTCGTGCAGTGGTAGACTGCAAATTTTTAAAAAATGCCGTTGAAAACGGCGGAGGTTTTTATGGGAAAAGCTTGTGAATATTTTTCTACAATGGAAGCAATGAAGCTCATTGATATTCCCGTAGAAGAAAAAGGCTGGTTAAAGCATTACGGAGATATGCGTGAGCATATGGAGTACTGTCAAGGCTCTATCTACGATATGTTTAAAGAAACTGCCGACAAATATCCGAATCTTCCTGCACTTGAGTTTTTTGATGTCAGATTTACTTTTAAAGAGTTTGACAAGAAGGTAAACAACGTTGCTAAAGCACTTTTAAAATTAGGCATTGTTGAAGATGAAAGCGTAACCGTTTGTATGCCTAATATGCCCGAATCAATTTTCCTTATTTATGCTTTAAATAAAATCGGTGCGGTTTGTAACGTTATTCACCCCTTAAGCGACGAAGGTGAAATCAAAAACGCCGTTGAGCTTACAAATTCAACAATTATTTTTACAACCGACGTATCTTATGCTACCGTTAAAGGCGTTGGTATTGACAGAATCGTTGTTTGCGAAGTAAGCAACAGTATGAATCCCATTCTTAAAATGGCTTATAACCTTAAAAGCCGTAAGCAGATGAAGTATGAATCTGACACAATAAGATGGAAGAACATTGTTAAAGATACAAGCGAAAAGGTGCCTACAGTTAAGAGAGATAAGGACGATGCTGCCGTGCTTATTTACAGCGGTGGCACAACAGGTAAATCAAAGGGTATCGTGCTTTCAAACCTTTGCTTTAACGCCCTTGCTACTCAATGCTTCGACGTTTGTCCCGAGGCAAGACCGGGTGCATCAATGCTTTCAGGTCTTCCGATTTTCCACGGTTTCGGTCTTTGTGTTGCTGTTCATGCACCGCTTATGTTAGGTATGAAGTGTATTCTTCTTCCTAAAATTGACGTTAAAAAGCTTAACGAAACAATTAAGAAGACTAAGCCTACAATCGTTCCCGCTGTTCCTACAATGCTTAAAGCAATTACCAATAATAAAAATCTCGGACCCGATTCCTTCAGCAGTGTTAAGGTTATTCTCAGTGGCGGTGACTACTTAAGCGACGACCTTCGTGCAAAGGTTCTCGATTATTTCCGTTCTTGCGGTTCAAGCACTCATATCCGTATCGGTTACGGTCTTTCAGAAGCAACAGCATTCTTTACTGCAACTCAGTACGGTGCAGAGGATATAGATAATATCGGTATTCCCAACCCCGATACTCTCGTTAAGGTTTGCAACCCCGAAACAAACGAAGAGCTTCCCGATGGTGAAATCGGTGAAATTTGTGTTAACGGCCCTACGGTTATGCTGGGTTACGTTAATAACAAGGAAGAAACCGATAACACAATAAGAACTCACCCCGACGGTACACAGTGGCTTCACACAGGCGACTTGGGTTATATGGAAGACGGTATTCTTCACTTTACCTCCCGCCTTAAGAGAATGATTATTTCAAACGGCTACAACATTTACCCCACAGAGCTTGAGAATATTCTCAACAAGTGTAAGTACATAGCTTCAAGCGTTGTTGTTGGCGTTAAGGATAAAATTAAGCAGGAAGTGCCTAAAGCAGTTATCGTGCTTAAAGCCGGCGTTGAAAAAACCTCTGAAATTGAAAAAGAAATCAGAGAATTCTGCAAAAAGAACATTGCAAAAAATGCTCAGCCTACAGAGTTTGAATTCACCGACGCTTTACCCACAACAAAAATAGGTAAAATCAACTACCGTAAATTTGAACGCAAAAAAGACGCAAACGTTGAGGAAGAAGCAGAGAAAGAAAAAGCTTCCGCTACAACAGGTAAAGAAGAATAAAGTAAAAATCCCATTCGATTATTCGAATGGGATTTTTTTAGTTGCAAATTGCAAGTGGCAAATTAAGTGAGGAGTGAGGAATGAGGAGTGGGAAATGAAGATGCCAGATGCTAGATGCCAGAGGCTTCATAGGGAGCAATAAATCTATTAACAGAATAAATTTACAAAGGCGGTGTACCTCTCTTCGAAGAGAGGGGGACCGTCTTTCGCTTTGTTGTTTTTTAGAGCAAATAAATTTCGTGCCAATGATTTTTTGCTAGAATTAAGTTTTTCGGGCGGTGGAGAGTTCTCGACGTGAGTCCTCGAACGTCGTTGAATCGTTAGATTCAACTGTAATACACTCACCGCTACCGTTATATATATTTAGGGAAATTTTTGAAACCCAATCTTTTAAAATCTGATAACAAACTTTTTTCTTCATCTGTCATATTCTTTTATTTCGGCGTTTATAGGTAAAGCTTTTCGTTATTACATTCTTGCTCTTTTGCTTTTATTGTATCATTTAGTTTACTGCATTTGAATCTTACGATTCAACTACGCTCCCTTGTCGCGTAGAGAACTCTCCACCGCCCGAAATATAAAAATATAGGATAGTGTTTTCTTTGCGAAAGCACTATCCTTTTATTTTTTCTCTAAATGCGGTCCCTGCCCTCTTGCGGTACCCAAAATTGTTTGCTCGCTATTCGCTTCGCACAATTTTGACCGCTACGCCAACTCACACTCCCTGTTTCCGCCACCGGCGGCGGTCGTGTTCCTTGCCCTCTT
>JAZUQS010000110.1:0-26452 GCA_045605825.1 Acutalibacteraceae bacterium | reverse complement strand
AAGCACTCTTGCTAATATGATTATCACCGGTAAGCTTCTTAAGGAAGTTCCTCAGCTTGGTTTTGATAACATTGATGCACCTCTCTCAAAGGTTGTTTCAGCTCGTCATCAGGATCTTCTTGAGGTTAACAAAACAGCTCTTAAACTCGGTTACGATTATTGATTGAAAAGAGGTTATTTTCAATGAGTTACGAATTCAAAATTGAAAGAACTACCGCACCCAAGGCTAAGCCTCAGGACGAAAGCAAGCTTGGTTTCGGTAAAATCTTTACAGACCATATGTTTATTATGAACTATGATGAAGGTCAGGGCTGGCACGACGGAAGAATCGTTCCCTACGGTCCTCTTCAGCTTGATCCCTCATCAATGGTTTTCCACTATGCTCAGGAACTTTTCGAAGGTCTTAAGGCATACAGAACTGCTGACGGTAGCATTCAGCTTTTCCGTCCTCAGAAAAATATTGAAAGAATGAACAATACCTGCGACCGTCTTTGCGTTCCTCGTATTGACCCCGACCTTTGCCTTGAAGCAATCAAAGCAGTTGTAGACGTTGATAAGGATTGGGTTCCCCACAATGACGGTACTTCACTTTACATCCGTCCCTTTATTATTGCAACTGATGCTTTTCTTGGTGTTCACGCTTCTCATTCTTACATTTTTGCTATTATCCTTTCACCCGTTGGCTCTTACTATGCAAACGGTATGGACCCTGTTAAGATTTACATTGAACGCGAATACGTTCGTTGTGTAAAGGGCGGTACAGGTATGGCAAAAGCCGGTGGTAACTACGCCGCATCTCTTATCGGTCAGGAAAAAGCAGATAAAATGGGCTACGCTCAGGTTCTTTGGCTTGACGGTGTTGAGAGAAAGTATATTGACGAAGTTGGTGCAATGAACGTATTCTTCGTTATCGACGGTACAGTTATTACACCTTCTCTTGAAGACGGTAACATTCTTCCCGGTGTTACAAGAGCAAGCTGTGTTGAAGTACTTAAAGCTAACGGCTACAAGGTTGAGGAACGTAAGATTTCAGTTGATGAAGTTAAAGAAGCTTACAAAAACGGCACTCTTACAGAATCCTTCGGTACAGGTACAGCTGCTGTTATTTCACCCGTTGGTGAATATATCGACGGTGACGAGCATCTCGTTATCAATGAAAGCAAAATCGGTCCCGTTGCACAGTTCCTTTATGATGAGCTTACAGGTATCCAATGGGGAAAACGTGAAGATAAGCTCGGTTGGATTGTAAAAGTTAACTGATTTGTTCTTTAAGATTTAATATGTAATATTAATTTAAACTCCCTCATATACTTTCATTGAAGGTATATGAAGGGAGTTAATTTTATGGATATTTCATTAAAACACGAAGAATGTAAATTATTAGAAAGCTTTACCGAGAATATATCGGAGGAGTGTGTTGAGGCTGATTTTTCAATGCCTGAATATATGCCCGAGATATTAAGAATAATCAAATCTGTTGCCGAGCCTAAAATAAATTCTTGCAGAGTAACAGGGGATAGAGCTACTGTTGACGGGACTTGTCTTCTTAAAATGATTTATACCGCCGAGGATGGCGGTGTTTATTGCTTTACTCAAGAGCGTAATTTTACTCGTTACTGTGAGAACAGTAAGTTTTCGGAATGTACCGATTCAATTGCAAAGGTAAGCGTGGCTTACGTAAACTGCCGTGCTACAAGTACTAAAAGGGCAGAAATAAAAGCGGGATTAAATATTACTGTTTCGGGGTATACAGTAAAAAAACAAGATATAATTTCTTTAGTAGATAAAAATGACGTTGAAGAAAAATGTATGCCCGTAAGCTGTGCCTCCTTAGGTTGCCGTAAAACCCGTTCTTTTGCAATGAGTGATACAATACCGCTTAACGTACCGTCTGCTTTTGTTTTAAGCAGCAGAGCTGTTGCCGTTTGTAGTGATATAAGAAAGATTAATAATAAAATAATGCTTAAAGGCGAGGCTATTATTGAGATTTGCTACGTTAACGCAGACGATAAAGCTCAAACTGAACATATTAAGCATAATTTACCTATAAATCAGATACTTGAATTTGACGGTCTTGAAGAACGTTTTTCAGGCGAGGTGGTTTTAAACGTTTCTGCCATAGACGTTGTTCAAAAGAACGAAAACGATGGCAGAGGAATGAGCTTTGATATCTCTTTAGGCATAGAGGCTTCGGCTACAATGTGGGAGGAAAAAGAGCTGTTCGTTATTACTGATGCATATTCAGTAAACTCTTGTATTGATTTAAAGAAATGTAATTATTCTTTCTTATGTTCACCCGAATATATTAAAGATACGTATATTCATAAAGAAGAGCTATCAATAACGGGAGCCAATATTTCTGATGTTGTAGACGTTACAGGTGATGTTACAAGGTGTGACGTTAAATGCGAAAACGAAAGCATTGTTTTCTATGGCTCAGTATCCGTTTCAATTCTTGCAAAAGATACTTCGGGTAATATCGTAAATTACAATAAGCTAATTGATTACAGATACGAAAAAAAGAGTGAGATTTATTGTAGTGACACAAAGTGTACACCCGATGTGAAGCTCGTTTCACTCGATTATATGAAGAAAAACGAAAATTGCATTGATATACGTTTTGAAATGAAAATTCACGGAGAAATATTTCAATGTTTATCATTTGATGTTGTTACCGATATAACCGAAAGTGAGATTCAAGTAAAAAAAGAGCGAAATGCAATTACTGTGTATTTCCCTGAAAAAGAAGAAAGTCTTTGGTCGATTGCGAGAAAATACAATACAACGGTAAATGCAATTGCACAGGAGAATGATTTAGCAGGTGAAACAACTGAAGATTTGAAAATTGTCTTTATTCCTGCAGTTTAATATTGAAATTAACCTTTCTTACGTATATAATCTATATGTGAGAAAGGTTTTTTGGTGATATTAATGGATTATAAAAAAATAGTAACCTTTAGCTTTGATGATGGGGTTACACAAGATATTAGATTTATCGAAATTCTTGATAAATACGGCTTAAAATGTACTTTTAACCTTAATTCTGAGTTGTTTGGTAAAGACGGTGAGTTAACCGTTTTAGGTCAAACCGTTACGCATAACAAGGTTAATAAAAATGACGTTAAATCAATTTATAGCGGTCACGAGGTTGCGGCTCATACGCTAACTCATCCCTTTCTTCCGAATCTTAATTCAGAGGAAGTCGTGAATCAGGTTGAAACTGACCGTTTGAATTTATCAGAGTTAGTGGGCTATGATGTTATCGGTATGGCGTATCCCGGTGGGGGAGAGAATAGCAACGGTTTTGTAGCAGATATAATTAAAAAGTCAACAGGAATAAAGTACGCAAGAACAATTCGTAACACGCTTGATTTTAAAGGCTATGAAAATATTTATTTGTTTAATCCAACGTTAAGTCTTACCAAAGAGACCGAGATAGTTTCAAGTGTTACTGAAGCTTTTTTTAGAGATGCTACTGACGATATAAAACTCTTTTATATTTGGGGTCATAGTTACGAGTTTGATGCAGGCAACAGGTGGGAGCTTCTTGAAGAATTCTGCCGTGACATAAGCGGTAAAAAGGATGTCTTATACTGTACTAATAAAGAAGCCTTTGAATATTTAGGAATAATTTAAAATTTTTAAAAAAATAGTTGCATTTTGATTTCTTATGTGATATTATTATCAAGTCTATGTGTGCGTTGTTACCGTTTATTCGGGCAACGGCAGTTAATGGCAACATTAAAGCTGGCGGTCCGCTACCATTATGGCAAGAACGCTTGAAAAAAATCGGAGGTTTATTATGGACGCATTAAAACTTATTGCACAGGACAGCCTTAAGGCTGAGAAGCCCGCTTTCAACATTGGTGACACTGTTAGAGTTGACGTTAAGATTCGTGAAGGCGAGAGAGAAAGAATTCAGGCTTTCGAAGGCAGAGTTATCGCAAAAAGGGGTAGCGGTGTTAGCGAAACTTTCACAGTACGTCGTGTTTCATACGGTGTAGGTGTTGAAAGAGTATTCCCTGTTCACTCACCCAACGTAGCAGCTGTTAAAGTTGTTCGTTACGGTAAAGTTCGCAGAGCTAAACTTTATTATCTCCGCGACAGAGTTGGTAAGGCTTCTAAGGTTAAGGAAAAAATCGGCTGATTATCGCCGAGAGGTTAGGGCAGATTTTATATCTGCCCTTGATTCTTATTTAGAGTTGAAAAGTTTATCTAAAAATCTACTCTATACGAAATTTTTACAATTTGTACTTTAATTTCGTGTAATATAGGTGTATAATATTATTTAATTTATACATATTAATCAGAGGTGAACGGTGTGCGTAAAACCGAAGAATACAACTTAACCTTAGATAATGAGGTAGATACCAAGAAAAAGGTTAAACAATCAAACGAAAAACTGAATATTTTTGAAATCTTTGAAGCTATTATTGCAGCCTTTTTTGTAATAACTCTCATATTCACTTTTGTTTTCAGAGTTTTCAGCGTTGACGGTCCGTCAATGAAGCCAACTCTTCAAGACGGTGACAAGGTTGTTGTTTCAACTATAGGTTATAAAGCAAAAAAAGGCGATGTAGTTGTTCTTTCAAGTACCGAGGGCTTGAAAAAGCCTATCATCAAGAGAATTATTGCCGTTGCAGGTGATACTGTTGATATTAACTTTACAACAGGCGTTGTTACCGTAAACGGTACTGAAGAGCATTATACGGATGAACTTACTACTCAACAGTTTGACGTGGCTTTCCCCGTAACAGTTCCAGAAGGTACGGTTTTCGTTTTAGGCGATAACAGAGGCGTATCTCTTGATAGCCGTTCTACTCAGGTTGGTTGCGTTGATGAAAGATTGATAGTAGGTAAAGTTTTATTCAGATTTTTCCCATTAGGTAATTGGACGGTTGAATGATTATGAATAACGATGAAAGAATAGTTGATATTAATACAACTTCAAACAAGGCTTTTGAAGAAGAGGAATTAGTATCAGAAATCAGATTTTCGACAAAGAAAACTGACGATAAGAAGAAGTTTAATTTAATGGTGTATGATATGCTGTCTATTGTTATGACGTCATTCATCATTATAGCTTTAGTATTTGTTTTCGCTTTCCGTCTTGTAGGTGTTGTGGGTTCTTCTATGACTAACACTCTTCAAGAAAATGATTGGTTAATTACAATGCAGAAGGACTCTTATGAAAGAGGCGATATCGTTGTAATTACTCAGCCTAACTATTTTAATGAACCTCTTATAAAAAGAGTTATCGCAACGGGTGGCGAAACAGTTGATATTGATTTCGCAAGAGGTATAGTTTACGTTAACGGCGAGCCCATTGATGAACCTTATAAAAAAGAGCAATTCATTATTCCTAAATTAGATGACGTTGATTTTCCTTACACAGTACCCGAAGGAATGCTTTTCTGTATGGGTGATAACCGTAACGGCTCAACTGACAGCCGTTCAAAGCTTATCGGTCCGTTAGATGAAAGATACGTTTTAGGAAAGGCAGTTATAAGGGTGTTACCCTTTAACGATTTTGATATATACGATTATGAGTGATTACCAGAAACAAACAGTACAATGGTTCCCGGGTCATATGGCAAAAACACGCAGGCTTATTAAAGAAAGCCTGCCTTTTGTTGATTTGGTGACAGAAATAGTAGATGCGAGAATTCCTTTAAGCTCATCTAATCCCGAGCTTTCAGAAATGATAGGTCCAAAGCCTCGTATTGTTCTTCTTAATAAATGCGACGTAGCTGATGAAAAAACAACGGCTAAATGGGTAGAGTATTATAAGAAAAACGGAATGTACGCTTTACCTGTTGATTGCCGTTCGGGTAAAGGCTTAAACGCTTATCTTCCTCTTGTAAGAGAGGTTTTGAAGGATAAAATCCAACGAAACACGGAAAAAGGTATGGTAGGCAAGCCTTTAAGAGTTATGGTTGTCGGTATACCTAATACAGGTAAATCCTCTTTCATTAATAAAATGGCAGGTCGCAATCGTGCTAAGGTTGCTGATAAACCCGGCGTAACCCGTTCAAACAGTTGGTTTGCGGTTGGTAACGGCGTTGAGCTTCTCGATACCCCCGGTGTTTTATGGCCAAAGTTTGAGGATAAAGAGGTTGGCGATAAATTAGCCTTTATAGGCTCTGTTAAAGACGAGATTCTCGATAGTGAAACATTAGCTGTAAGACTAATTAACGTTCTTAGAAACGGCTACAGTGACCGTTTAACTGAAAGGTTTAAAATCACCGACTTTGAAGATAAAGAGGATTACGAAATTCTCGAAATGATAGGTAGAAAAAGAGGGATGTTAATTTCCGGCGGTGAGATTGACTATGAGCGTGCCTCGGTAATGCTTCTTGATGAGTATCGCGGAGGAAAACTCGGTAGACTTTCTCTTGAATTTCCTAAATAAATATATTAAAATAATCCAAAGGGTTTATGCCTTTGGATTATTTTTTTTAGGGTGTGTAGATATGCTTGATTATTCTTATGAAAATAATGCTCATAACGACGGGTATTTAGTAGTTTGCGGTGTTGATGAAGCGGGGCGAGGTCCACTTGCAGGTCCTGTTTTTGCAGGTGCAGTTATTCTTCCTGAAAACTATACCCACGAAATTTTAAACGACTCTAAAAAGCTTTCTGAAAAGAAAAGAGATTTAGTTTATGATGATATAATAAGAGATGCTGTTTCTTGGTCTGTTGGTATAGCAACTGAGCAGGAAATTGACGAAATCAATATTCTTAATGCAACCTTTCTTGCAATGAAAAGGGCTGTTGACGGTCTTAGTATTAAGCCTGACCTTGCATTCATTGACGGCAACAGATATGCAAATACAGGAGTAAAAGAAATAACAATAGTTAAAGGCGATAGCAAATGTATGTCTGTTGCAGCGGCATCAATTATCGCAAAGGTTAGCAGAGATAGATTTATGCAAGAGGTTGATAAGCAATACCCGCAGTATCAGTTTTCAAAGCATAAAGGCTACGGTACAAAGCTTCATTATGAAATGATTGAGCAATTCGGTGTTAGCCCCGTTCACAGAAAAACATTTTTAAAAAACATAATAGGTAAATAAAATGAATAGTAGTTTATTAGGTGCTTTCGGTGAGCAATACGCCGCACGCTTTCTGCGTGAAGAGGGTTACGAAATCTGGAGTGCAAACTATAAAACTGATTCGGGTGAAATAGATATTATCGCACTAAAAGATAATATTGTTTGTTTCGTTGAAGTAAAAACACGTCAGGTTGGTGGAATGCTTTCGCCTGCAACTGCAGTTGATATTAAAAAGCAGGAAAATATTAAAAGCAGTGCGGCAAACTATATAAATAAATTTAGAGTTAAGAATAAGGTTCGATATGACATAATTGAAGTTCTCGTAAACGGAACAAGCTTGTCAGAAATAAACCATATTAAAAATGCTTTTTGAGGTGAATTGTGAAGAGTTTTGACCTTCATTGCGATACAATAGGTGAGTGCTATAAAAAGTCTTTTTCATTAAGAAAAAATGAACTTCACCTTGATTTAGAAAGATGCAAAACAATTGGTGAGCATACCCAAGTTTTTGCAATCTGGATTCCCGATGAATTAAGAGGGGATACGGCATTTTCATATTTTAATAACGTTGCAGATTTTTATCACAACCAAATTAAAGAAAATGAAGATTTGATTTCTTACTATAACAGTGACAAGAAAACACCTATCAAATCGATTCTTTCCATGGAAGGTGCATCCGGTTGCGGTGGCACTATAAAAGGCCTTTATTCAGCTTATGAAAAGGGCGTTCGCCTGATTACTTTAACTTGGAATGATAATAATGAAATAGGTGGTGGAGCTTTCGCAGAGGGTGGTATAACACCTTATGGAAAGGAATTTATTAAAGAAGCAGAGAATTTGGGCATAGTTTTAGACGTTTCTCATCTTAACAGAGAAAGTTTTTTTGATTTTATAGATGTTTCCTCAAAACCGTTTGTTGCAAGTCACTCAAACATTGATATTGTAAACACATATAAATCACCCAAAAGAAACCTTACTAAAGAGCAGGTAAGGTTAATTAAGGAAAGAAACGGTATTATCGGTATCAATTTTTACGTTGATTTTATTGAGGATGAAAATGCTGTTGGCTTTGAGGCTGTTGAAAGGCAATTAGATGTATTCCTTGAAATGAATTGCGAAAATGTTATTTCACTCGGTAGTGACTATGACGGTTGCAGAATTAACCCCTTACTTGCAAGCATTGAAAAATTAACTGATTTACATAATTGGTTAAATAACAAAGGTTATAGTGATAATTTATTAAAAAAAATCTTTTATCAAAATGCAGAAAAATTTTTCAAAAAAATAAATCCTTGAATTCATTTGAATTCAAGGATTTGTTTTTTACTATCAATTAATAAGTTGCTGTTGATGATGATTTGTAAGAAACTGCGTTTGTAATCTGTTTTTCGATAGCCTTAACAAAGTAGTTAATTACAGTGTCATTACGTTCAATCTTATCTGTAATACCGTCGATAAGGTCTTCTGTGTATTCATCAAACTTTTCAGATGCGATAGCGGTACGAACGTCGCTTTCCCATTTTTCAGTTTCGTCAGCACCTACAAAGTACATAATATGATAACCGTAATCTGTTTTTACAATACCTGTATCGCCAACCTTGTGGTCTGCAAGAGCCCAATCAAGGAACTCGGGAACGTAGCTACTTGTAGATGTAATGTTTTCGTAAAGACCGCCTGTTTCTTTTGAGCCTGTATCGTCAGTCTTTTCTGTTGCAAGTGCTGCGAAGCTTGCTTCGTTTGCTTCGCCGTCTTTCCACTCTTTAAGAATCTTTTCTGCTTCAGCCTTAGCATCTGCAAAATTCTTTGCAACTTCGTCAGCAGGGAGGTCAACCTCATTACCTTCCGTATCCTGTTTAGTCGAATCAGCCTGAACAAGAATATGACGAACAGCTGCGCCTGCAGTACCTCTATCAGGAGCTGCAACTGAAACCATGTAAGCAATGTAATATGCTTTTGCGTCTGCATCATCAATTACAACCTTGTCACCAACAACGCGGTCTGCACTGAATACCCATTCAGCAACGCTCTTGGAAGAGCTTTCAACGCCTGATTTTGTAATGTTTTTAGCAAGAGTTGCACTATCTTCTTTGAAGTTTTCTGCCTGAGAGGGAAGAGCATATTCCTTTGCAAGAGTTGCGAAAGATGCTTCATCAGTAATTTTGCTTAAGAAATCATCAGCACGTGTCTTTGCTTCGTCTTTAGTATATACGGGGTCATTCTTATCTGCATTTTCTGAAGCTTCGGCGTAAGAAACAGAGAAAAGTCTAACTGTTGCATAGTCGTAAGTAGCCTTGTTTTCTTCGTAGTAAGCTTTTACGTCATCTTCGCTTACATTATCAGCAATATTTTCCTGATACCATGTAAGATAAAGCTGAACAGTATAATCTCTTTCAAGAAGCTCTCTGTATGATTTCTCTGTAAGACCTTCACCACAAGTTTTTGAGATGTAGTTGTTGAGTGAGAAGTCATTGTTTTCAGCGTATGTTGTAAGCTCAGTGAAAATCTCGTCAATTTCTTCATTCATTGTTTTCTGATCTTCAGCTGTAATTTCAAAGCCTTTTGATTTAGCGTCTTCGCTGATTGCTTCTTGGTAAACTGCATTTTGAAGGAATGCTTTTTCGGGAGCAGTCACCTTGAAATAATCTGCCCAAGTTTCAACACCTTCGGGAGCATCTTCGGAAGTGTATTTCTGATCTGCGGGGTCTTTTGTTGTATCAAAACCTGTATAGTATGAGCCGTAGCCCTGACCGTAATAAGAGTCAATCTGATTAACGGTAGATACCATCTGGTTGTAAAGGCTCATATAATAGTAATTGTATTCAGCCATTGTGATTTTTTCATCACCGTATGTTGCAACTGTAATAAGCTTCTGGGGTAAGCAGAAAACCTTTGTAAGCATGTTTGCTGCACCGTAAAGTACTACACCTGCAACAAGAATGATACAAAGAGCTTTAACAAGAACTCTTATAATCTTGTCGCCTTTGCCGGATTTCTTTTTCTTTGCAGCTTTAGCAAGACGTGCTTTGCGTTGCTCACGGTAAATCTCGGCATTGGTTTTGATTTCGTTGTTTGCCATAAAATTCATCCTTTGCTTTCTATTTAGTGTACAAGGTACACAATATTAGTACTATTCTATACCAAATTAAAGAATTTTACAAGAGTATTTTCAAATAAATGTAATAAATATTTATTGTTTACATTTCGTTTAATATTTTTTAACTGTGTAACTAATTTAATCGGTTGCATTATAACTCTTTTTATGATATTATACTTATTATTTATTCTATGTCCGGATGGCGTTTTACTATGAAGATTAGCAAGAAAAACAAAATAATATTTTCTGTAGCTGCAATTGCTTTGGTTGCGGTTATCGTTGCGTTAGTTTTATTCCCTTCTGATATGGTGCTTGAGAGAAAAGAATATTCTTATATAGCTGACGAGCAAAAGGGGATAACTTTTTCAAACGGTTTTAAAGAATATCTTTCTATTAATAACAAGGCTCTTTGTATTAATGAAAAAACAGGTTCAATTGCTTTTTTAAATAAAAACACAAACGATGTTTTCAATTCCGCTTCGGATGATGCTGCAAAGAGTTTTCTTTCAGCCGCTTTAAATATTGTTTTGTGTGACGAGAAAGGTAATTCTCATATTCTTAACAGTTATGACAACAGTGTTGCTTTGGGCGGTTTTAAAATTACTGAAAGTAAAGCAAATAAAGTAACTCTTGTTTATGAGTTTTTTAAAGAAAAAGGCTCCGATTCGTTTTCTGTTATTCCGCTTGATTTTTATATTGAAGATAATGTAATTAAATCAAAAATTAATTTGTCCGAGGTTGTTTTGCAGGATGGTTGGTGTGTTGAAAAAATTAGTGTATTACCCGGTCTTTTTTCAACCCGTAAGCCTGCAGGTGATACCTTTTACACAATACCTGACGGTTCAGGTGCTCAAGTAAATCTTACAGCGATTTCAGAAGAGGATATTACCAAGAAATATACAGTTTACGGAAGCGACGTAACCTTTGATTCCTATTCAAGCGGCTTTAATCTTCCATGCTTTGCTTTTACAAAGAATGAAACGCTTTTAACCGTGATTATTGAAAATGGTGACGCACTTTCTTGTGTTACTATGAATCGTTTTAAAGACAAAGGCGGTGACTTATATAATACCTTTACAGTTACTGCTATCGGTGATTCAGATGGTAAAACTGTTAAAGGTAAAAGCTATGAAGGGTCAATTGTTCAATCTTATAACATATCTGATAAAAGCTCGATAAATTACAATACGGTTGCATCACTTACAAGAGATTACCTTATAAAAAATGACTATTTGTCAGCGGAATTTAGCAGTAAATTTACTGATATGCCATTTTTCGTAACTGCAATATGTAGTGAAAATGGTAGTAAAAAGGATATTTACACAACCTTTGAAAACGCTTCAGAAATCATAGCACTTTTAAAATCAAAGGGTGTTCGTAGCGTTGCTTTAAGATTAACGGGTTGTGCCGAAAACGGTCTTAACACGTCAGCTTCTAAATTTGATGAATTTAATTCAAACTTAGGTTCTACTGAAGATTATAACTCTCTTTGCAACACCGCAAACGATAAAAATAGCTCTGTATGGTATGACGTTAACCTTTCAGCAGAAAATTCGTTAGATATGAATAAGGGGATAGACGTTTATGACGATTTAAGGGGATACCTTAACAAGCCGTCATTTAAGTATGTTTTTTCACCGTATAATGACGTTAATAACAATATTTCTGACGTTTATAAGCTGATGAGTGAGTTTAATTCGGGTAATGTTTGCGTTAACGATTTATCTCAATTCCTTTATACCGATATTAAAGGTAGCGTTAACAGACAAGAAGCACTTGATAACCTTAAGGAAAAAACAGGTTCCTTGAGTGTTGGTGGCGGTCTTATGCTTACAAATCCGTCTGTTTATCTAATGAAGCAGGCTGATGCCGTTTTCACCGTTCCCGAAAAATCTTCAATCGACGGTGAGAATGGTGTTACCTCTGTGCCTTTATTACAAATGGTTTTACATGGTAGCATTTGCTACGGAACAAGCCCTGTAAACGTTTCTGAAAGCGGAATTGATACAGTTCTTAAGGCTGTAGAGTATGGTGCATCGCCTTCTTTTGTTTTTACCCATAAAGGAAACGAAAGCCTTGATTACGGTGTGTATGCATCTCAAACTGCTAAATACTATTCAATTGTCAAACGAATGATGCCGTTGATGGATATGGAAATAACCTCACATGAACAAGTTGTTTCAAACGTTTATAAAATAACTTACGATTACAACAAAATTGTTTACGTTAATTACAATCCTTCAGTTGTTGAAGTAAACGGTGTCCTCATTTCTGAAAAAGACTTTTTAATTATTTGAATTTACACTCTGTCGTAGTAAAACGGCAGAGTGTTTTTGGATTTTTTTTGATGTGTACAAAATATAGTTAGAAATTTAACAAAAACTATTTCTTTTTTTGTCGGTTTATGTTAAAATGAGAAGTGCAAAAAATTGCCGTTATATCAAAATTTAAGAAAGGATGAATATAATGGACTACAAAATGGAATTAACTCCCGAACAACTTGCTTTGCTTAATGGCGAACAAGGGGAAACTATGGCAAAGGTTATGAAAACTCTTGTCATGTACGGTGAGGCTTTCGGAGCAACAAAAATGATTCCCGTTACAAGTGAAATGGGTCACCTTGTTACAAGCTTCGGTCTTAAAGTTATGACACCCGTTTACGACCTTATGGATCAGCTTATTGCTGCGGGGCTTAAATCAAAACAGAAATTCTCTGTTGACCCCAAACCCGTTGACCCCAAGGTACCTTCAAACTTTATTAAGAACCTTGTTTTCAACAAATTTATGTACACAAAGCAGGATAGCTATGATGAGCAGCTCAGAAAGTTAGGTCTTGTAGGCGATGATGCTTATACTTGTACTTGCTATATGAACGAGGTTGGTAACCTTCCTAAAAAAGGTGACGTTCTTTCATGGGCTGAATCAAGTGCGGTTGTATATGCAAACTCTGTTCTTGGTGCTCGTTGTAACCGTAATTCCGGTATCATCGAGCTTTTCGGTTCAATTGCAGGCTACGTTCCTTACTTCGGTCTTGTTACTGACGAAGGTAGAAAGGCTACTTGGATTGTTGAAGTTAAATGTAAAAAGAAACCCGAAGCACAGGTTCTCGGTAGTGCAATCGGTATGAAGGTTATGGAAGATGTTCCTTATGTAAAAGGCCTTACTGATTGGATAGGCACAGAGCTTGACGATGATGCAAAAGCATACCTTAAAGATTTCGGTGCTGCTACTGCTTCTAACGGTGCTGTTGGTCTTTACCATATTGACGGCCTTACTCCCGAAGCAGTTGAAATGGGTGAAAGCCTTATTGCTGAAAACGCTCAGGTTTACGTTATTGACGATGCAGAGCTTGAAAGAGTTAAAAATTCTTATCCTGTTATGTGGAAAGATAAAGATAAAGCACCTCAGCTTTGCTTTATCGGATGTCCTCATCTTTCACTTCAGCAGCTTAAAGAGTGGACTGATAACGTTGTTGAAGGTCTTAAAAAGAATGGTCAGAAAAAGGTTTCTGTTCCTACCGTATTTACAGCTGCTCCTGCAGTATGTGACGAGTTCAATAAAACAGAGTATGCCGCAAAGCTTGCAGCCACAGGCGTAACTCTTAGTTATATTTGTCCTCTTATGTATATGAATAACCCTGTTGCAAAGAAGGGTAGAGTTATTACAAACTCAAATAAGCTTCGTACATATACAACTTCACGTTATTATACAAGTGAAGAGATTCTTGATATAATTACAAAGGGGGCAAAATAAGATGAAAACTTTTAAAGGTCGTCCCGTAGTACCGGGTACAGTTGAAGCTACAGCTCTCGTTTCACACGGCGGTTTCAATACGTTAGCTTCCTTCCAGAACGCTCTTCAGTTTGGTGATAAGGAAGCAAAATGCGGTGACCAGAACAACACCGATATTTATGAAAAACCCATGGTTGGTACAGCTCTTTGCCTTCCTCAGACAATCGGCTCAACAACAGGTGGTATGGTTCTTTACTGTGCAAAGGTTATGGAAAGAAGCCCTGCTTGTATGCTTTTCTCAGAGCATATTGACTCTCTTGCAGCTGCAGGTGCAATCCTCGGCTCAGTTTGGACAGATACTCCCATGCCCACAATCGACTGCCTTGGTGAAGAATTCCTCAATACAGTTAAAACAGGGGATAAGATTAAGGTTTACGAAGACGGTACAGTGGAAATTGGTTGATAATTTTGCGAAATTGAGGCTTTGTTCACCTCGCAGTACCGTTGTACAGCTTCGGTTCACAAAATCCTCAATTTCATCAAAATTCTCTAACATCAAATTCAAAAAAGAGTAGGCTTTCAAGCCTACTCTATTTGTATGCTATAATTAAATTGTTTTTAGCGTTTTTTCATAATATGGGTATCACCGTCGTCACCACCGGTACAGCTGACTGTAACCTTAGGTGCGTTGCCTCCCGTTTTTTCTAATTCAACAATTATTGTTCCGTTACCGGGACAGAACAATAAGTCACCATCGAATACGTCCTTCTCTAAAAGGGTTACAGTTTCAGCAGGGATATCAAAAGTATTCTTGGTAATTGAGCCTTTAGTACCGTCTGAGCTGATAGCAAAATCAAAGTTATCATTAAACTTATTGTCTATACACCAGTTTTTTACAATAGATATTATTGTTCTTTGTGTAGCGCTGCAAACTCTTATACGCCCATTTTTTGAAAATGCTTTATAAGATGGTATTGCAATTGCTACTGTGATTCCAATTATAAGTACAACAGTCAATAATTCGACTAAAGTAAAACCTCTTTTTGTTTTAAAAAAACTTAACATTTTAATACCACCTTTCCAGTGTAAAAGCAACGAGAGAGAAACGAAACTTTTTCGTAACTATTGTATCACAAAAATATTAAGTAGTAAACAAATTTAGCGAAAAATTTTACTTTTTTAGAAAATTGGTTTCATTTAACAAAAAATTAATATTGTATTAAGTGTAGTTGCACAAATAAAAAAGAAAAAAGGACAACAAAAACCAATGTTTTTGTTGTCCTTTGAAAATTCAAAAGTTTGATTAGATAATACCCTGAGCCATCATAGCGTCAGCAACTTTAATAAAGCCTGCAATGTTTGCACCTGCAACAAGGTCATAACCGTAGCCATATTCTTCAGCAGCTGCTGCAGAGTTGTCATGAATATTCTTCATAATCATTTTAAGCTTTGCATCAACCTCTTCGGCAGTCCATGAGTATCTCATTGAGTTCTGACCCATTTCCAAAGATGAAACAGCAACACCACCGGCATTAACTGCCTTTGAGGGAGCAACTGCTTTGCAGTTTTCTTTAAGATATTCAAGAGCATCGTTGGTTGTAGGCATGTTAGCAACCTCAACGTAGTAGCTTACGTTGTTTTCAACAAGCTTTTTAGCTTCTTCCATACCAATTTCGTTCTGTGTAGCGCAAGGCATTGCAACGTCAACCTTAACACCCCAAGGTTTCTGACCTGCGTAGAATTCTGCACCGAATTTATCAGCATAATCCTGAACCTTGTCACGGCCTGAAGCACGCATTTCAAGCATAAAGTCGATTTTTTCATCTGTACTGATACCGTCTTTGTCGTAAACGTATCCGTCAGGACCTGAAATAGTAAGAACCCTACCGCCAAGCTCTGTAATATTCTTAACTGCACCCCAAGCAACGTTACCGAAGCCTGAAATAGCGAATGTTTTACCTTTAATATCTTCGCCGAAGTGCTTTAACATTTCAACAGTGTAATAAGTAGCACCAAAGCCTGTTGCTTCAGGTCTGATAAGAGAGCCACCGTAAGAAAGGCCTTTACCTGTAAGAACGCCGTTTTCAAAAGCACCTTTGGTTCTTCTGTACTGACCGTAAAGATAACCGTTTTCTCTGCCTCCAACGCCGATATCACCAGCAGGAACGTCAACGTCGGGACCGATATGTCTGTAAAGCTCTGTCATAAATGACTGGCAGAATCTAAGAATTTCGGAATCACTCTTACCTCTGGGATCGAAGTCAGAGCCACCCTTACCGCCACCGATGGGGAGACCTGTAAGACTGTTCTTGAATGTTTGTTCAAAAGCAAGGAATTTCATAATGCCGATGTAAACAGAGGGGTGGAAACGAAGACCGCCCTTGTAAGGACCTATAGCTCCGTTGAACTGAACTCTGTAACCCGTATTAACGTTTACCTTACCGTTATCATCAACCCATGTAACACGGAAAGTGATCTGTCGTTCGGGCTCTACGATTCTTTCTAATAAAGCTGCTTTTTCGTATTCGTGATGCTGTTCGATAACAGGAGTAAGTGAATTTAAAACCTCGGTAACAGTCTGAACAAACTCAGGCTCGTTAGCGTGTTTCTTTGCAACTGCATCGATTGTGTTTTGTATGTAACTCATTGTAAACACTCCTTAAAAAATATGTAAGAATAGCAGTAAAATTACCTATTACTATTTTTATGACAAACATTTTAAACCCTAAAAAAGTAAATTGCAATAAAATATTTTACCGCGAAAAAATATTGTAACTTTAAATAAAAAATGCGTATTTTAGTCTGAAATTTTATTGCAAAAAGTAGTCAGTTTTCTACAAAAAACTGCAGTTTTTTCTGCAAATCGGTGAATTTTCATTCACTTTTTTTGAATTTTCATCAATTTTCGTTGTTAATTGTAGTAAATATGTACACTTTTTTTCTTGAAAACCAACCTTTAGTATGATATGCTAAAGCAATGAATTTGTGAGACTTTCAATAAGCTGTGTGGTGATTCTTTATGGGTAGATTAAATGTTAAAAACAATTATAATCATACGGTGTTTGCTTGCTATTTCGGTTACGTTGTACAAGCTATAGTTAACAACTTTGCACCCTTGTTATTTTTAACCTTTCGTGATGAGTTTGGTATATCTCTTCAAAAAATAACCTCTCTTGTAACAATAAACTTTTTGTTTCAGTTATTTATAGATATCGTTGCGGCTAAAGCTGTTGATAAAATCGGTTACCGAAAATGCATAGTCGCAGCTCAGATTTTCTCTTCTTTAGGAATAATAGGTTTAGGTATTTTTCCTGACATTTTCCCCAACGCATATTCCGGACTTATCGTTGCCATTCTTTTATATGCAACAGGTGGTGGGCTTATTGAAGTGTTAGTAAGCCCCATAGTTGAAGCTTGTCCTATTAAAGCCAAGAAAGCTGCAATGAGCCTTTTACATTCATTTTATTGTTGGGGTCATCTTTTCGTTGTGCTGGTTTCAACGTTATTTTTCTTCATTTTCGGTATCGATAATTGGCGTATTTTAACTGTAATTTGGGCAATAATACCTTTCTTGAATGCATTCTATTTCAGTCAGGTACCGATTGCAACCTTAACTGAAGCAGGGCAAGAAATGTCTTTAAGACAGCTTTTTTCATCAAAACAGTTTTTACTGTTTATAGTAATTATGGTTTGTGCGGGTGCATCTGAACAGGGTATGAGTCAGTGGGCATCAGCTTTCGCCGAAGAGGGTCTCAAGGTTTCAAAAACTGTAGGTGATTTGGCTGGACCAAGTCTTTTCGCAATAACTATGGGCTCTTCAAGAATTTTATATTCTAAAATCAGTGAGAAAACCGATTTAAATAAATATATGACTTCTTGTGCAATTTTGTGCGTAGTTGCTTATGCATTGGCAGCCTTTTCCGGTAACCCCGTTTTTTCGCTTATCGGTTGTGCAATTTGCGGTTTTTCGGTTGGTGTTATGTGGCCGGGTGCCTTTTCGCTTGCCTCGGAAAGCTTTGCTCGGGGCGGAACTGCAATGTTTGCAATTTTGGCTTTAGCGGGGGATTTCGGTTGTTCTTTCGGGCCAACTGTTGTAGGGGTTGCAACGGGTCTTTTTAATGATGATTTGAAAAAAGGCGTGTTTGCCGCAGTTATATTCCCATTGTTGTTGATTATCTCATTACAAGTTATGAAGAAACTTAAAACAAAGGCTCCTAAACTTGACAATAACGATATAAAAATATAAAATAGTATAGTTAATATGTTTTGAAAGGATTTATTTCTAAATATGATTAAACCCGAAAACAGAAGCTGTTATGAGTTTTTCTTTGAGTGTACTAAAGATTTCGGTGTGTACGACGTTTCCGAAAGCTTTGGTAATCTTATAAGCAGAAAAAAGTTTATAAACGATATTGAGTCTATTGCAGGCTATCTTGAAAGCAGAGGTATTAAAAGAGGAGATGTTGTTACAATTTTCCTTCCAAACTGTGTTCAAAGCTTCGCAGCTTTTTATGCCATTAACCGTATAGGTGCTATTGCCAATATCGTTCATCCTCTTACACCGCCAGATGTGTTAGAGGAAATATTAAAAACAGCTAAATCTAAAGCGATTTTTGTTTTTGATATTCTTATGGAAAAATATGTAAGTATGTTCAGAGAAAGAAACAGACTTACAATTATTTGCTCACCTTCTGATTATGCTTTACCTTTAACAAGACCGGCATTCAAGCTTTTTGAAAAGGTTAAGGTTAAATCAAAAACACCCTCTTCAAATACTGCATCATATCATACAATTTGTCATCTTAATCACCGAGCAGGAAAGCTTGAAAACAACGGTGATGATATAGCCGTGTATCTTCACGGTGGCGGTACAACGGGTAAGAGCAAAACAATTTCTTTAACTAATAAAAACTTAAATGAGCTGGCGTACAAGTTAAGCTTTTTCGATGCTCCTCATGCTCCGGGTGCGGAATGCTCATTAGCGGTGTTGCCTTTGTTCCATGCATTCGGTTTAGGTGTTGTTATGCACTTTAGTATGTGTGCAGGCTTTACTTGTATACCGATGATGAATTTCTCTGCTGAGAAAGCAAATAAGCTTATTAAAAAGTACAATATCACTTATATTGTCGGTGTACCTAATATGTTCAAAAAGATGTATGAAGCCTCTAATTTTGACGGTCCTCATCTTTCAAAATTACGTCTGTTATGGGCGGGTGGTGACATTATAAGCGATACCTTCCTTAACGCTTTTAACTCTCGCCTTCAAAAGTATAATGCCAAAGGCAAGCTTTATAGGGGGTACGGTCTTACTGAGGTTAGCTCTGTTTGTACTGCAAACATCAAAGGCTCATACAAAGAAAACTCTATCGGTAAGCCCCTCGACGGTATGACCGTTGAAATTTGGGATGAAAAGAAGAAAAAGCTCCCCCCCAATACAATCGGTGAAATCGTTATTTCAGGCTCAACCGTTATGGCTGGTTACTTCGATAGTGAGGATAGCGGTGTTTATACCGATAAAAAGGGTAGAAGATGGGTTCTTTCAGGTGACCTTGGTTATATGGATGAAGACGGCTTCGTTTTCTTTACTGGCAGAAAGAAGCGTATGATAATTATCTCAGGCTATAATGTTTATCCTAACGATATTGAGCAGGAGGTATTGAAGCTCGATTATATCAACGAAGCTTGTGCAGTTCAAGGCTACGTTGACGGCAAGCCGATTATTAAATTATTCGTTTCTCTCGTTCAGCCTACTGACAACCCTGATGAGATGTGTAAATGCATTAAAGAATATTGCGATAACAAGCTTGAGAGATTCTCAAGGCCAAGTGCTGTTACTATTCTCGATTCATTACCTAAAACAAGAATGGCAAAAATTGACTTTATGAAGCTTACGGATATGCCTCCGGCACCTCAGGCAACTAAAAAGGAAATTCGTGAGGAACGTAAAGCTAAAAGAGAAATAGAAAAAGCGGCTGAAAAAGCAGGTCGTGAAGCCGAAAGAATTGAAAAGGAAGAGCGCGAAGCCGCCGAAAAAGCAAGAGAAAGCCAAAAGGCTACGGAGGAAAACAATGAGTGAAGTAAATAAAAAAAGCTTTTCATATAAAGTGCAGAAGAATCCATTTTTACTTGGTCTTATATTGATTATGGTAATTGTTATAGTAGCTGTAACTTTTATCCTTTCTTCTGCTATTCAAGAAAAAGCTGCTGAAATTAAATCAACTACTGAAGCTTCAACACAAGAGGCTCAGACAACCGATTCAGCTCCCGTTGAAGACAATACAATTGAGCTTGAAAAGATTAAAAAGCATGTAAACGGAATTAAAGAGTATTCGGCAGAAGCAACTGATGACGGCGTTAAGCTTACGGTTACTTTCGATAAAGAAGAAAACCTTCTTGATGCTCACTTTGCAGGCGGTGGCTCTTTTGTTGACGTAGTTCCTGTTTTTTATTTCTACGTAAATAACGGCTCTCAGATTGGTTGTCCGGGTGAGCTTAAGTTCTTAAGCGACGGTGTAAGCGTTGAATATACCTTGTCAAAGCTTGATGATTTTGCAAACGTAGTTGCACTTACCGATCAGTTTACAGTAACTAATAAAAATATTTTCGCACTTAATTTTAACGTTTATCTTCAGCATAAAACAAATGACGGCGTAGGCAGAACGGTTATAGGTAATTATTCCATAACCTGCGAAGAATATAATAAAAACTATGCTAAAACCCCTGCTGACGTTTCTAAACTTGCAGAGGGCGTCAAAGCTGTAGACGTTACCACAGCGGATGAGTTTATATGGGTTGATATTTATTTTGCTGATGATGAGGCTTATAAATCACTCAATAACAACTTCGAGAATAATTTCCTTTGCTTCGGCTTTGAAAAAGGCGGAAAGAAATTCGATTGGAAATTTATGGCAACTGAATATGATAATATAAAAATGATTCGTTGCAAGTTTGACTCATACTCAATGGCAGAGTTACAAAAAGAGCTTGACGATAAGGATATTACAATCCCCGAGCTTTTCGAAGAATACGAGATTAATATCTGGACTTCAAACTACGATAAAGAGCAACCCTTATTCACTTTAAACTGAATAAAGCGATAATTTAAACAGCCGAAAGAATTTTGATTCTTTCGGGTGTTTTTATCTGTTTAAAATATAAATGCTCAAATTCAAAATTGCGGCAAAGGTAACCCAAACGAGATAAGGGGCTAACAATAAAACCGTTCTTGTGTCAATCTTTTTAAATTTAATTATTGTCAGTAAAATCAATAACCATAGAACTATTATCCACACGAAAGCAAATAGATATTTTCCTGCAGTAAAGAAGATAAAGCTCCAGACAAAGTTAAAAAAGAGCTGAGCGTAATAAACGAGCAAAGCCTTATCTTTATCTATAGCCTTTGAAATATCAATAAAATAAGCTGCAACTCCCATTAAAACGTAAAGAATTGTCCATACTACAGGAAAAAGCCAACCTGGTGGCATAAAGACAGGTTTGTTAACCGTTTCCATAAATTCATTCACGTCATTTTTTGTAAGAAAGCCTGCTAATGCACCAACTAAAACGGGAATAGCAACGTTTTTCAAAAGCTTTTTAATATCAAAATTTAAAACCATATTCGCACCTCCTGTAAAATATATTATATTTTTTACCGAATTATGCGAAATATGAAAACACCCCTCGTTAAAAAACGAGAGGTGAATTTTATGAAATTATTCTTTTTCAACAATCTTTCTACCCATTAAAACACCCATAACAGATGCCATCATAAGACCTCTTGTCCAACCGGATGAGTCACCTAAGCAATGAAGACCTTTAACGCTTGTGTTAAGCTCGGTATCCATTTTAATTTTGTTACTGTAAAACTTGAGCTCGGGGGAGTAAAGAAGCGTTTCAGTTGATGCGAAGCCGGGTACAACGTGGTCAACTGCCTGAATAAAGTTGATGATGTTCGTCATCGCTCTGTAAGGCATTGCCGCAGTTATATCACCTGCAACAGCATCGGGGAGTGAGGGGCGTAGGTTTGACTGTGCAAGCTCTTTAGGCCATGTTCTTTTACCGTCAAGAATGTCGCCGTAGCGTTGAACAAGAATGTGACCTGCACCAAGCATGTTAGTAAGCTCGCCAACCTTTTGAGCGTATTCAATTGGCTGATTAAAGGGTTGGTTGAAGTTGTGAGAGCAAAGAATAGCAACGTTTGTGTTGTTCGATTTCTTTTCCTTGTAAGAATGACCGTTAACAACCGCAAGGTCGTTATCGTAGTTTTCCTGACTTACAAAGCCACCAGGATTCTGACAGAAGGTGCGAACCTTATTTTTAAAGGGCTTCGGGTAACCGATAAGCTTTGATTCGTAAAGCACACGGTTAACCTTTTCCATAACCTCGTTACGAACCTCAACTCTGACACCGATATCAACCGTACCTGCTTGATGCTCAATTCCGTGCTCCGTGCAAAGCTTTTCGAGCCAGTCAGCACCACGTCTGCCGGTAGCAACAACTATTTTATCAGCATCAATTTGTTGTTTGTCATTGCCTTTACTAATGAAAACGCCCTTACAAACACCGTCTTCAATAAGAATATCGTTACATTCGTAACCGAACATCATATCAACGTTGTTGTTTCTTAAATGGTTTTCAATTTCAAGGTAAAGAGTTTGTGCCTTTTCTGTGCCAAGGTGACGGATAGGGCAGTCAACAAGCTTTAAGCCGGCTTGAATAGCGTTTTTACGTATTTCCTTAACCTCGTTATCGTTACTGATACCTTCAATATGCTCATCAGCACCGAATTCAAGATAAATCTTGTCTGTGTAATTAATAAGCTCTTGAGCGAAATCCTCGCCGATAAGAGAGGGGAGGTCGCCACCAACCTCGTAGCTTAATGAAAGCTTACCGTCCGAAAACGCACCTGCACCTGAAAATCCTGTTGTTATATGGCAATAGGGCTTACAGTTTACGCATTGCTTCGTTTTGGCTTTGGGGCAGCTTCTTTTCTCAACGGGTTGACCTTTTTCAACAATGAGAATTGATTTTTCAGAGCCAAGCTTTCTCATTTCAAGGGCTGTAAATATACCGGCGGGACCGGCACCTACGATTACAACATCGTATTTCATTTAAATAACCTTCTTTAAAAATTTTGGATTAATTACTCATCAATTTTAACACCGCTTTGTTTTCTGCGTTCTGCAAGCTCTTTTTCAATCTGAGGCTTCATACCGTCAATTTTGTAGAAGAACATAGGAATAGCGCAAAGAAGCATACTTACACCGGGAACAATTGAAACAAGGGAGAACATTGCAAAGTTCTGTGTTTTTGAAAGCTCTGTTGCTGCGATAACAGCGGTTGATGAAAGCATCTGAGCGGGGTCAATATCAATAAACATATACATTAAAACGATACCGCAAGTAGCAAAAGCGTTACCTAACTTGTTTACAAAGCCTTGACAAGCTGAGCCGAGAGCGTTGTCACGGAAGCCTGTTTTAAGCTCCATATAGTCAAGACAGTCGCCAATCATTGCTATTGATATATTGTTAATAACACCTAAGGGGATACAAGAAATGATGATAAAGGGGATACAAACGTAAAGTGAATATTCGCTGGGTGCAAACCAACCGATAAGGGTTGTGAAAATGCTTGAAATAAAGCCTAAAATACAGGTTGTAATAACGATTTTGTGGTATTGGAATTTCTTCATAAGTGCGGGCATAAAGAGCATTGCACCAAACATACCAACGATAGCACATACCTGGAAAATAGTTTTAACTGTTGAAACACTTTGAGATATGGCGGCAATTCTTTCGTCCGCTGTAAGTGTAGCAAGGTCAGGACCGATATAGAAGCCGTATCTTGCAACGTGAATAGCAGCAGCCTGCACCATATATCTACCGCTTGAAAGTACACCCATAGCAACTACAAGCATAAGGGGTTTGCATTTGAAAAGTCTTGAAAGGGTGGTAGGCTCACCGGGTTTACGTGTTTTAGGCGGAATAACAACTCTTTCTTTAACCTTAAAGTAAGTTCTTGTGTAAAGAATAATACCTATACCAACAGTAACGATAGCCATTAAAAGATATTTTCTCTTTTCCTGAGTAAGAGGGTCGCTGCCTGCGAAAAGAATCGGAATAACAAATCCGCAAACAAGGAAAAGCACCTCGGGTACAGCTGAACCGATACCGTTTATAGTTTTACCGAAGGATAAAACGTTACCTCTTTCGTCAGCCTTAGGGGTCATAATGTTAGGAAGGCTCCAGAAAGGAACGTCAGCCATTGTGTAAAGCATACCCCAACCAACGTAAACGATAGCAGAATAAACCATTAAAGAGGTTTTATCAAGGTTCGGGCTTAAATACATAAGTATTGTGAAAATTGCTATCGGTGCTGCCGCATAAAGAATATAAGGCTTTAATTTACCTCTTTTTGTTGTACGTCTGTCAACGATCATACCCATAAGCGGGTCATTGATAGCGTCCCATACACGAGCAAGGAGCATCAAAAGAAGAACAAACATAAGCGGAAGATGAAGCACGTTAACGTAATAGTCACTTATGTAGCTAGACATCATTGCGTAAATCATACCCTGACCGCAGCCGCCTATAGCGAAAGCCCATTTTTCTTTGCTTCCGATATAGCCTGATTGCTTGGGTTTGTCGGTTTTTGTTTTTGCCATTGGTTTTCCCTCCGAAAAATTTATATTTCTTTATATTTATAACCGTAAAAAAGTTCTTCGGCTTCTTCCGAATATTTTCCGCTTTCATTTTCAATAATAAGCGGCTCTCTGATTCTGAAGCCGGGGGCAGATCCCTTTTTACCCTCAACCATAACGAGGTTAGGCTCTTTCCCTATTCTTTGAATAACCTCTCTCATAGATTTAGGCTCAATTTTATATTTTCTCATTGCTGCGAAAATATCGGGCAGCCTTTCGGGTCGTTGACAGATGCAAAACCTACCGCCGTATTTTAGAAGGGTAGAGGCAGCCTTTGCCGCATCCTCAAGAGTGCAGGTGAATTCGTGACGGGCGTTTTTGTAATCCTCACCGTCATTCACAATACCTGTGCCAAGCTTTTTATAGGGCGGGTTAATGCTTACAATATCGTAATATTCGTTTGGCAAAACACCCTTTAGCTTTCTTAAATCGTTGTGAACAATTGAAATTTTATCTTTAATATTATTTTCTTTAAGCGTTTTATTAAAAAGCTTAACCGCACTTTCCGAAAGCTCAACACCTACGATTTCAGCAGGCTTGTAATCTCTTAACCATAATAACGGAATAATACCGTTACCCGTTCCTAAATCACAGCATTTGTCTTTATGACGCGGTGCACAAAATGAAGCTAAAACAATAGCATCAGAAGTGAAAATATGAGCATCACTAACGTATATATTTAAGTTTGTAGCCAAAGCTTCAGTACGTTCTTCGCGAGATGCCATAATTAAACTCCTTATGAGAAAATAGAAATGCTTTAAATCCATTCAAACATATCTATTTTATCATAAGGAGCATTTATAATCAATGATTTATAAGCCTTGAAATAACGTTTTGGTGACTTGCACAAATTTAAAGCTTTACTTTTGTTAAACTTATTCTTCCATTTGTTTACCGAGAAAAGCAGCCGCAACCTGAGCAAGCTTAATTTCAGTTTCAGAGGGGATAGACTTGCTTTCATCAGAAAGAAAAATAACACCGCCGCCGATATCACCCGAAGCAATAATAGGAAAAACAAGAGCTGCTTCTAAATCAGAATTATCAACGGGATAAAATACATCGGAATTACTTTTTTTAACATAGCTTTCTCTGTTTTCCATCAATTCTTCAGCATCTTTTGATAAGTGCTTTTCAAGTACATCTTTTTTGGAAATTCCCGAGGCGGAAATAATGTGGTCACGGTCGGTAATAAGAACGGGCATCCCTGAAGTCCTGCTGAGCACCTCGGAATATTGCCCCGAAAACTGCAAAAGCTCACCCATAGGGGAGTATTTTTTAAAAATAACCTCACCGTCACTGGCGGTAAATATTTCCAAAGGGTCACCCTCACGAATCCTCAAAGTCCTTCTGATTTCTTTGGGAATAACAACCCTTCCCAAATCATCTATCCTACGAACTATTCCTGTTGCTTTCATATATACATTTCTCCTTAAATTACAAATTGTGTTGTTATTATCTGTAATTTGAGGAGATTTATACTTGCTAATCTTGATTTTGAAGTTGCGAAAATATATAATATTATTAAGCGAGGTGTTATTATGAGAAACTCAAAAACAACACAAGAATTATACGAGAAACTTCTCGAAATGCCTGATTTACATTCTATTCCAGAATTAGACGGCGAGATTTTAATTTGGAAGTTATATGAAAATGCATATGTACGAGCATACTGTGATAGTTATGATACTTGTATTGATATAATCAGTAATTCTATTTTAATTGGTTCTTTGACTCATTGGCATCCAGATGAAGATGATATGTTTGTTCAACTATATTCTCTTGGTAAAAAAAGGAAACATTCTTGTTTTGAAAAAATCTCTATTTGATATGCTCGTTGATGGTGTCTTTTATATGGGCGTACCCGATAAATAT
>JAZUQS010000109.1:0-8964 GCA_045605825.1 Acutalibacteraceae bacterium | reverse complement strand
CACTCATATTGATTTTCTTTTTAATTATTTTAATCATATCACATCACACCTTTCTTTGCAATAACGCACAAAAAAATCAATCTTTTCAGATTGATTTAATCATTAACGTCACATTGGTGCGACGATTTTACCTTATGGAGCTGGTGACGGGAATCGAACCTGCAACCTGCTCATTACGAATGAGCTGCTCTGCCATTGAGCCACACCAGCGGATATTGAATTTTAATTTTGTTTTTGGTGGGGGGAAGGTGGTATCCTTAAATACAACCAAAGACCTGCTCATTACGAATGAGCTGCTCTACCAACTGAGCTATTCCAGCATTTTATTTAAAACGCAATTAGTATTATATATAAAACCCTTTTATTTTTCAAGTCTTTTTATATATTTTAACAAAAATCAATTTTCGACAAATTAAATGTAATTTTCTATTGACTTTACCGCTTTAGTGTGCTACCATATGAACACGTTTTTTATTAAGGGGATACCCGCAGTATTTTTTAGAAAGGATGTTTTTGTTTTTTACAAAAACAGTCGGTTATAGTTATGACACCTTTAAAAAACAATGATGTTGATGAGCTTTACAGAGCAATTTTAAGCCTTGAAAATGAAGAGGAGTGTGCCTTGTTCTTTGAGGACCTTTGCACTATCAACGAAATCATATCCTTGTCACAGCGTTTGAGCGTTGCTAAAAAGCTTGACGAGGGCAAAACCTTTTCTACGATTACCTCTGAAACGGGTGCCAGCTCCGCTACTATCGGTCGAGTTAACCGTTGCCTTTCTTACGGTAACGGTGGCTATAAGAATATAATAGAAAAGCTTAAAGGGGGTAAGGCGTAATGAATTTTGATTTAAGCGTTCTTAACCCTACCGAAAGAGTAATTTTTGAGCTTCGTAGCCTTTATTCAAAATACGGCTACAAGCCATTTAAAATGAGTAAGTTTGAAGAGTATGATTTATACGGCAGTAATAAGGATTTCCTCGTTAGCGGTAACTGTATTACCTTTACCGATTCCGACGGCAGACTTCTTGCTCTCAAGCCCGACGTTACTTTTTCTATTATCAAAAATTTTGATGATACCGTTGGCGGTGTTCAGAAGGTTTATTATAACGAAAACGTTTACCGTGAATCTAAAAAAGCGGGTGGCTTCAGCGAGATAATGCAAACGGGTATTGAGTGTATGGGCGATATCGGTGCAAACGACGTTTGCGAGGTTATTACTCTTGGTGCAAGAAGCCTTTATGCAATCAGCGAAAACTACGTTCTCGATATTTCTCATATGGGTCTTTTAAGCGGTCTTTTCAATGCTATGGAATTAACCGAAGCACAGAAGAATCAGCTTTTAGAGGCTATTGCCGAGAAAAATACGGGTGCAATTGAAAGCCTTTTAGAAAGCTTTAAGGTTGGCGGTGCACTTGCTAAAATGCTTGTTGAGCTTGTAGATGCTTGTGGTAAGCCCTCTGATGTGCTTTCAAAAATCGGTGCGGTTGCAGTTAATGGTGAAATGCAGTCTGCCTATAATGAGCTTAACGACGTTTGTCAAAAGCTTATTGAAAAAGGCTACGAGAAAAATATCAATATCGATTGCTCTCTTGTTAACGATATGAATTATTATAACGGTATCGTTTTCAAAGGCTTTATTCAGGGTGTGCCTTTTGGCGTGCTTTCCGGCGGACGCTACGACAGACTTATGAGTCGTGTTAATAAAAATGCAGGTGCTATCGGCTTTGCGGTTTATCTTGACGAGGTTGAAAGACTTATTGAAAACAGCAATGCTGATAAAGAAGAAGCAAATACCGATGACGGTTATTTAAATATCGCACTTCCTAAAGGCAGACTTGGCGAAAAGGTCTATTCAATGTTTGAAAAAGCAGGCTTTGAATGTCCTCAGATATACGAGAAAAACCGTAGGCTCATTTTTGAAAACGCAGAAAAGAAGGTTCGTTATTTCTGGGTAAAGCCCTCTGACGTTGCTATTTACGTTGAAAGAGGTGCGGCAGATATCGGCGTTGCAGGTAAAGACATTCTTTTAGAATACGTTCCCGACGTTTACGAGTTGCTTGATCTTGATATGGGCAAATGCCGTATGTGCGTTGCAGGCAAAAAAGAATTCGTTGATGACGGCACAAGCACTTTAAGAGTTGCAACTAAATTTACGAATATTGCAAAAACTTATTATGCAGAAAAATGCCGTGATATTGATATAATCAAGCTTAACGGCTCAATTGAAATCGCACCTATTTTAAGCCTTTCGGATGTTATAGTTGATATTGTTGAAACGGGTGCAACCTTAAAGGAAAACGGTCTTGAGCCTAAAGAAACTATTGTAGAAATCAGTGCAAGGCTTATTTCTAATAAAGCAAGCTACAAATTTAAATCTGAAACTGTTGATAAGCTTAAATCGGCTTTAGAGATAATTGTGAGGGAAAAACAGTGATTAAAATATACAAAAGAAACGAAATAACAACTGAACAGATACTTGAAAGAAGTGAGCAGACAATCGACGTTGAAGGTATCGTTTCCGATATTATTAAAAACGTAAGAGCAAACGGTGATAAAGCGCTTATTGAGTATTCTAAAAAGTTCGACGGTGCCGTTGATGACGTGCTTGAGGTTACTCAGGCAGAAATTGATGAAGCCTTCACTCAAGTAGATGAAGAGTTGATTAATATCTTAAAGGAAGCAAAGGAAAATATTACTGCTTTCCATTCAAGACAGGTAAGAAACAGCTTTCTTTTAAATGAAAAAGACGGTGTGATTATCGGTCAAAAGGTAATGCCTATTGAAAAGGTCGGTCTTTACGTGCCCGGTGGCACAGCCGCTTACCCCTCATCAGTTCTTATGAACTGCGTTCCCGCAAAAATTGCAGGATGTAGCGAAATAGTAATGGTAACCCCTGCAAAAGAGGGTGAAATTAAACCCGTTATTCTTGCAGCCGCTTCTATTGCAGGCGTTGACAGAATCTTTAAAATCGGCGGTGCTCAAGCTGTTGCAGCCCTTGCTTACGGTACTGAAAGCGTACCCAAGGTTGATAAAATCGTAGGCCCCGGTAACGCTTTCGTTGCAGAAGCAAAGAAGCAGGTTTTCGGTACTGTTGATATTGATATGATTGCGGGTCCAAGTGAAATTCTTGTTGTTGCTGACGGAACAAATAACCCGGCTCATATTGCTGCCGATTTGCTTTCACAGGCAGAGCACGATAAAATGGCAACTGCAGTTCTTATTACAAATTGTGAAGACTTTGCAAACAAGGTGAGCGAGGAGCTTGAAAAACAGATTCCTCTTTTACCAAGAGCCGAGATTGCCCGTTGCTCAGTTGACACAAACGGCAAAATTATTATTACGGATTCTCTTGAAGAGGCTCTTGAAACTTCAAATATATTAGCTCCCGAGCATCTTGAAATTTGTGTTGATAACCCCTTTGAATATTTAGGTCTTGTAAAGCATGCAGGCTCTGTTTTCTTAGGCAAAAACTGTCCCGAAGCATTAGGCGATTATTTTGCCGGCCCTAACCATACCTTACCTACAAGCGGAACGGCACGTTTTTCGAGTCCTCTTTCTGTTGATGATTTCGTTAAGAAAACTCAGTTTTCTTATTTCAGTAAAGATGCTCTTAATAAAATCGGTGAAAAGGTTGTAAGATTTGCTAACGAAGAGGGGCTTCAGGCTCACGGAAAAAGCGTCAGCATAAGACTGGAGAAATAATATAAATGAGTAAATTCCTTGATTCGCGTTACAGCGGTCTTGCGGCTTATGTTCCCGGTGAACAGCCACAGGATAAAAAATATATCAAATTAAATACTAACGAGTCACCGTATCCGCCAAGTGAAGAAACTCTTGCGGCGGTCAATAAAAGTCAGGTTGAGCTTTTAAGGCTTTATCCCGACCCCGATGGAAGAGTTTTAACAAAAAAGCTAGCAGAGCTTTACGGCGTTGAAAGTGAAAACATCTTCCTTGCAAATGGCTCTGACGATATTCTTAATTTCGCTTTTATGGCTTATTGTGCTAACGGCAGAAAATCGTATTTCGCCGATATAACCTACGGCTTTTACAGCGTTTTTGCAAATCTTCACGGCTCAGATTATACCGAAATACCTCTTGAAGAAGATTTTTCAATTGATTATAAAAAGTTCTGCGGTGTTGACGGTGGCGTGTTTATCGCAAACCCCAATGCACCTACGGGTCTTGCATTAGGTTTAGATGCTGTTGAAGAGGTTATAAAATCAAACCCTGATAATGTTGTTGTAATAGACGAGGCATACGTTGATTTTGGCGGCGAAAGTGCATCGTCACTTGTTAAAAAGTACGATAATCTTCTCGTTGTTCAGACCTTTTCAAAATCCCGTTCAATGGCGGGTGCTCGCCTTGGCTTTGCAATAGGTAGTAAGGAAATAATAGGGGATTTACATAAGTTAAGATACTCAACTAACCCCTACAATATTAATCGGCTTACTCTTGCCGCAGGTGAAGCAACAATTGATTCTCAAAGCTACTATGATGATAATTGCAAAAAAATTATAGAAACGAGAGAGTGGACTGTTTCTGAACTAAAGAAATTAGGCTTTGAGATTATACCTTCAAAGGCAAACTTCATTTTTGCAAAGAATGATAAAATTGACGGTGAAAAGCTTTACCTTGAGTTAAAAGAGCAGGGCGTTCTCGTTCGTCATTTTACTTCTCAAAGAATTAAAGATTTTAACAGAATTACAATCGGCACACCTGAACAAATGCAGGTGCTTGTTGAAAAAATCAAAGATATTATTACGGAGGCTGTTTAAATGCGAGTAGCAGAAGTTAAAAGAAAAACTGCCGAAACAGACGTTTACGTTAAACTAAATCTTGACGGTACGGGTCAGTGCGATATTGATTCGGGTATAGGCTTTTTTGACCATATGCTTATTTTGTTTTCAAAGCATTCAAGGTTCGATTTGACTGTAAAATGCAAAGGTGATATTGAGGTTGACGGTCACCATACAACAGAGGATATAGGTATAGCTCTCGGTCAGGCTTTTAAAGAAGCTTTAGGGGATAAGAGAGGTATTTACCGTTACGGTAGCACAATTCTTCCTATGGATGAAGCTCTTATTATGACTGCGGTCGATATTTCAGGAAGACCCTATCTTAAATACAGAATGAAAATCCCTGCAGCAATGGTAGGCGATTTTGATACAGAGCTTTTAAGAGAGTTTTTCGTAGCATTTGCTTTTAATTCCTGTATCACCCTTCACATTCGCCGTCTTGACGGTGTGAACAGTCATCATATTGTTGAGGGAACCTTCAAATCAGTTGCAAGAACCTTAAAAAAGGCGGTTGCAATTGACGAATCAATCAAAAATGAAATCCCGTCCTCAAAAGGAGTTCTCTGATGCTTGCGATAATTGATTATGGTGTAGGTAACTTGTTTTCGTTGCAATGCTCATTAAATAAAATCGGTGTTGAAAACGTTGTAACAAGTGACGTTGAAGTTATTAAAAATGCCGACAGAATCATTCTTCCCGGTGTAGGTGCTTTCGGTGATGCGGTTAAAAAGCTTCATGAAAGCGGAATGTTTGAAGTCGTTATTGATGAAGCAAAAAAAGGCAAGCCTCTTATGGGTATTTGTCTTGGTATGCAAATGCTTTTCGAGAAAAGCTATGAATACGGCGAATATGAGGGTTTAGGTCTTATCAAAGGTGAAATTGTTTCACTTAAAGGTAAAATTCCCGAAGAGTTAGATATTCCTCATATGGGGTGGAACGCTTTGCGTTTTCATAACGGCAAAAATGAATTGTTTAAATACGTAAACGAGGGTGACTGTGTTTATTTTGTTCACTCATATTTTGGTGTGGATTGCGACGATTTTTTAATTGCTTCTGCCGAATACGGTGCAGATGTTACTGCCGCTGTTGCCAAAAACAACGTTTACGGTTGCCAGTTCCATCCCGAAAAAAGCGGTGACGTTGGTCTTAAGATACTTAAAGCATTTTGTGAAATATAAAGCCTGGATAAAATTGTCTGCAGCACCGTTCGCTTCAAAACAGCACTGTAAACAATTTTCTTTCAAGCTTTAGTGCTTGTATTGTTTTCCACTAATGAAAGGATATATATAACTAATGAAAATTTTTCCTGCAATAGATTTATACGAGGGTAAAGCGGTGAGGCTTTTAAAGGGTGATTATAATGCTCTTACCGTTTATTCTGAAAACCCTATTGAAATAGCAAAAGATTTTGAAAGTCAGGGTGCAACCGAGCTTCACACAGTTGACCTTGAGGGTGCCCGTGACGGTGGTACACCAAATATTGATATTATAAAATCTTTTGTTGAAAACACTTCTCTTAACGTTGAGGTTGGTGGCGGTATTCGTTCTATGGAAACCGTAAAGGCTTACCTTGATGCAGGTGTGAGAAGAGTAATTTTAGGCACAGCCGCAGTTACCGATGAGGCTTTTCTCATTGAAGCGGTTAAAACCTACGGTGACAAAATTGCCGTTGGTGCTGATATTAAAGACGGCAAGGTTGCAATAAAGGGCTGGGTTGAAAAATCGGAATACAGCACCTTCGATTTCTTTGAAAAAATCGAAAAAATCGGTGTTTCAACGGTTATTTGTACCGATATTTCAAAAGACGGTGCAATGCAAGGTACAAACCGAGAGCTTTATAAAGAGCTTTCGGAAAGGTTTAACGTTAATATTATCGCTTCAGGTGGTGTTTCTTCTCTTGACGATATTAACGCACTTAATAATATGAACATTTACGGTGCTATTATCGGCAAAGCCTATTACACTGGTGCTGTAAAAATAAGCGATGCTCTGGAGGCGGTAAAATGATAACTAAAAGAATTATACCTTGCCTCGATGTAAGAAATGGTACGGTTGTTAAGGGTACTAATTTTAAAGACCTTAACGAAATCTCTTCACCCGTTGAGCTTGCAGAGTATTACAGCTCTCACGGTGCAGATGAGCTTGTGTTTTACGATATTACAGCATCATCAGACGGTAGAAAGCTTTTTACCGATATTTTAAAAGAAACTGCTTCAAAGGTTTTTATACCCCTTACAGTAGGCGGTGGTATAAATACTCTTGATGATTTCGATAGAGTTTTAAAATGCGGTGCAGACAAAGTAAGCGTTAATTCAGGTGCGATAAGAAACCCGAATTTGATTAAAGAAGCTGCAGAAAAATACGGTGACCAATGCGTTGTTTTATCTGTTGACGTAAAAAGAGTAGACGGTAAATTCTGCGTTTTTGCAAAAGGCGGAAGAGAAAATACAGGTCTTGATGCTTTAGAATGGATAAAAAAAGGCGTTGAAAACGGTGCAGGTGAAATCGTTGTGAATTCAATTGATACCGACGGGGTAAAGCAGGGCTTTGATATAGAAATGTTAAAAGCAGTTTGCGAAATTGTGAGCGTTCCCG
This sequence comes from Acutalibacteraceae bacterium, assembly GCA_045605825.1. Lineage (GTDB taxonomy): Bacteria > Bacillota > Clostridia > Oscillospirales > Acutalibacteraceae > DTU089. The sequence continues at coordinate 1,571 of JAZUQS010000109.1, read as the reverse complement.
TAATTGCTTCAGGCGGTGCAGGCGGTAAACAAGATTTTGTTGACTTATTCAATACCGTTCCCGGTGTGAGTGCAGGTCTTGCGGCATCAATTTTCCATTACGGCGAAGACACTATTGACGACTTAAAGAAAACTTTGAAAGACAATAATATTACGGTGAGGTTATAAAAATGTTTGATATAGAAAAACTTAAATTTGACGATAAAGGTCTTATCCCTGCAATTGTTGTTGATGATGAAACAAGCAAGGTGTTAACTCTTGCTTATATGAATAAAGAAAGCCTTAAGATTTCTCTTGAGAAAAAGCTTACTTGCTTCTGGAGCCGTTCAAGACAAGAACTTTGGCTTAAAGGTGAAACAAGCGGAAACTATCAGCATATCGTAAGCATCACCGCTGATTGTGATATGGATGCACTTACCGTAAGAGTAAGAAAAGACGGTCCCGCTTGTCACACGGGCGAAGACACCTGCTTCTTTAATAAAGTTTTCGAGAATGATGAGATTGCACCTGCATTTAGTGTTAAAAGCCTTATTGATACAATTGAAGGCAGAAAGCTTGACCCCAAGGAAGGCTCATATACTACTTATCTTTTCGAAAAGGGTATTGATAAAATACTCAAAAAAGTTGGTGAAGAAAGCACAGAAGTTATTATTGCGGGTAAAGCAAACGATAAAGCGGAAACAATTTACGAAATTTCAGACCTTATGTATCACGTTCTTGTGCTTATGATTGAAATGGGTATTTCAGTTGACGATATAATGAACGAGCTTAAATCCCGTCACGTTATCGACCATAAAGTGAAACAGGAAAAAATGACGAAATAAGACGAAATTAATCGATTTATTCAAAAACATCAGAATATTCAATAAAATATCGAAGTTTTTGTTGATTGTTTATAACAACTTTGCTATAATCGAATTATGGCAAAGTTGTTTTGCTTTGGTGAGGGGTTTTGCTTTGGAGTTTTCTTTGAGAAAAGCTTTTCGCCATATATCAAAAAGGAGTGTTTTTATGAAAAAATGTAAACTCATTTTCACAGTTGTAACTGTGCTTTTATTGTCATTGATAATGGCAGTAACTGTATCAGCTGCTGACGCACCTACAAGAGAAAATGCAGAAGAGATTTTCTATGATATGGGCTTCTCTACTTGGGGTAACGGTTATTTCGGTTGCTCTGTGACAGATCCTGACGGAGAACAAGCTCCCGATGAGGTTGTTTTTCAGTATATGTATCTCAGCGGCACGTTAAATGATTATTACGACGAGGAATCAGGCTACTATACAATCGCTTATGATGAATACATAAACCTCGTTGATAAAACCTTCGTAAACCATAGCGATATGAAGGCTTATCTTGTGGAATTTGATTACATAGATGCTGAAACAAATGTCCTTAATTGGTTCAGAGGCGGTTTCGGCGGTCCTTGCACATGGGTTCCTACCGAGTATTATGTAAACGGTGATTACTGTTACGTAACCGGTATGTTCGTAGATATGGAAATCGAATACTATCCGGATTTTGCCGAAATGATTGTAGACGAAGATTATATCTATGTTGGTGAATATCCGGCA
>JAZUQS010000108.1:0-37294 GCA_045605825.1 Acutalibacteraceae bacterium | reverse complement strand
CAATTCTTAAAAAGATAAATAGCTTTTCAACTGTCGGCGTAAGTATTGCGGGGGCGGTAGCTCACAATTTAGGTCAGATAGCGGTTGCTATATTGTTACTCGAAAGCACGCAGATAGGTTACTATATGATTATCCTTGCAGTTACGGGTACAATTGCGGGTATATTTATAGGACTTGCAGGAAATGCTATTATAAAAAGGGTAGATTTGAAAATATAATTTTTATATTTCTATAATAGCATTGACATTTTGTTAATAATTTGTCATAATGCACAGGATGGAATATAAACCCATTATAAAAAATAAACAAAACAAAAAAGGAGCAAATTATCATGAAAAAGATTATCAGTTTACTTCTTGTTGTATTTATGGTTGTATCATTCGCTGCTTGCGGTACAAAACCCACAACAGATGAAAACAACGGTGACGACGTTGCTACAACATTAAAATTCGGTGTAGGTATCGTTGCAAGCTACGGTGATGCTAAAGATGCTGACGGTGACACAAACGGCGAATGCAAAGCAGAAACAACTGCAGTAGCAGTTCTTCTTGATGATGCAGGCAAATTCGTTGATATCGCTATTGATTCAGTTGATGCAAAAGCTGAATGGACATCAGAAGGCGTAGCATCAGCTGCAGAAGAAGTTAAAACAAAGTACGAATTAGGCACTGCTTACAATATGGCAGCATACGGCAAAAAACACGACGGAACAGACGGTAAGGTTCTTGAGTGGTTTGAGCAGATCGATGCTTTCGTAGCAACTGCAAAGGGCAAAACTCTTGACGAGGTAAAGGCTTTCGTTGGTGAAGATACTTACACAACAGGCGACCTTGCAGCAGCAGGCTGTACAATCAGCGTTGGTAGCATTATGGCTGCCCTTGAAGAAGCTGTTAAAAATGCAGCTGCTTCTGAGGCTACAGCTGAAGATACAGTGAAAATTGCTTTCGCTACATCTGTAGAAAACACAGATGCAACTGAAGAAAAAGAAGGTTCAGTTGAATTTGAAGAAACAATCGTTGCAGCTGTTACAGATAAAGACGGCAAGGTTGTAGTTGCTAAAACAGACTGTGTTCAGATTAAGGTTGCTTTCGATACAAAGGGTATTGCTACTGTTGATACAGCAGCTGAAATCAAAACAAAGCTTGACCTTGGTACAGACTACAATATGGCAGCATACGGCAAAAAGCACGACGGCTCTGACGGTGCAGTTAAAGAGTGGTTTGAGCAGGCAGCAGCATTTGATGCAGCTTTAGTAGGCAAAACTGCTTCTGAATTCGCTTCACTTGCAGATGCTGACGGTTACGGTACAGGCGACCTTGCAACAGCAGGTTGCACAATCGGCATTTCCGATATGATTAAAGCAGCTGACAAAGCAGCAAAATAATTTAAAAAGTATAATATTAAAGGATGTTGGGAAACCAACATCCTTTTTCTTTTATTCAATTGAATTTCCGTAGCATTTATTGTATACTCTAATAGTAAAGCTAAAGGTGGTGTTAAAATGAAAAAAACAGTTGCGGTTATATTGGCTATAGTTACTGTTTCCTTGCAATTATTCTGCTTTTCTTCTTGCGATAGTAAGCCGTTGAAAACTAAATATAACGCAAACTATTTTGATTATTTTGACACCGTTACCGTTATAACGGGCTACACCGAAACAAAAGAAGAGTTTGACGGTATTTGTCTTGAGATTGAAGCTCTTTTAAAAGAATATCATCAGTTGTTTACTATTTATAACCGCTACGAAGGTCTTAATAACCTTGTTACTGTTAATGATGTAAAAAACGGTGAGCATAGCGTTGTTAAAGTAGATAAGAAAATTATAGATATGCTTTTATTTGCAAAGGATATGTATAGTAAAACAAACGGTACTGTTAATATTGCTATGGGTAGTGTTCTTAAAATATGGCATATTTACAGAAATGACGGCATTGACGAGCCTTGGAATGCAGAGCTTCCCGATATGGAAAAGCTGAAAGAAGCATCAAAGCATACTGATATTAATAATCTTATTATTGATGAAGATAAAAATACAGTTTTTATTTCTGACCCAAAAATGCTTCTTGACGTAGGTGCTATCGCAAAGGGGTATGCCGTTGAAAAAGTTGCTCAATACCTTGAAGAAAAGGGCATTACCTCGTTTATTATTAATGTAGGCGGTAACGTGCGTACGGTAGGGCTTAACGGTGAAAACGAGCCCTTTAAGGTGGGTATAGAAAACCCTGATACAGAAAACGAAGAAAAACCGTATATTGAATATTTAAAATTAGAAAGTAAAGCTGTTGTAACAAGTGGCTGCTATCAAAGATTTTACACAGTAAACGGTGTTAATTATCATCATATAATCGACCCCGAAACTTTAATGCCCGGTGAAAACTTTATGTCGGTATCTGTTATTGCCGATGATTCGGGATTGGGTGATGCTTTTTCAACAGCATTGTTTTTAATGAATATCGACGAGGGCAAACAGCTTGTTGAAAATACTGACGGTATTGAAGCAATGTGGGTGTTACCCGATGGTGAAATTGTGTACTCCTCAGGCTTTGAGGCGTACACATTTGAATATGAAATGTAATTAAACGAACTTAGAAAGAGGTTTTACAATGAAACTAAGAGCACCCTGTGTACCGCTATTAACAGCGACGGCTCTTCGAAGCTCGCTTTTGACCAACCCGATACGTATTCGATGAAATATAATATGGTCTGGGATAAGGTTTGGGGCACAAAGCTTTTTACACAAAAGTTTATGGATAACGAAATTAAGCATAACTTTAAGCATTTTAATAAATACGGAATGCCCCTTGATAGCAGAGCAGATTACACAAAGTCCGATTGGCTTGTATGGACTGCTTCAATGGCATCAAAGAAGAGTACCTTTAAAGCATATATCGAGCCTCTTTGGGTAGCTTATAACGAATCTTCAAGCAGAGTACCGTTAACGGACTGGTACGATACGAAAAGCTCGAAGGTAGTAGGTTTTCAGCATAGAACAGTTCAAGGCGGATTGTTTATGAAAATTTTAATGGATAAAAACAGAAAATAAATTAAAACGGAGAGATGATTCAATCTGAGAATCATCTCTCCGTTAGTTTTTTAAGTGATTATTTTCTTTCTTTTATAACCTTTGCGGGAGTGCCTACTGCAACTGAATACGGGGGGATAGGCTTAACTACAACTGATCCTGCACCGATAACTGAGCCTTCGCCGATATTACCGGAATACATAACTGCAGCCCTCATACCGATGTAAACGTCTTTACCGATAGTAACCTTTTCACAGTGACCGCCCTGACTGTAAATAATGCGGTTGGGGTCGTCAAAAATATGTGAGTAGGGGGTGAGTGTAATGTTCTGAGCAAGAAGACAGTCATCACCGATTTCAAGACCTCTGTGTCCGAAAAGAGTTGTGCCTGTGCCGATATAAACGCCTTTACCGATTTGAATATAGCCCTCTTCACGTCTTTCGGTATCAAGATAAACTCTGTGCTGAAGTCTTACACCGTCTGAAAGAGTAATGCCCTTTTCACCGCGAGCAATAAGAGTGCAGTTATCACCGATTGAAACGTTGTCACCAACGGTGATGAATTGAGGGTTAATAATGTTAACACCCTTACCGATTGTTACGTTTTCACCCATTGATTTAAACTGTGTTTTATAGTATTCAACGCGTAAATTAGCAGCATATTCAGAGTCGTCATTCATAAAAACTGTTTTATAAAAGCTTTCTCTGCTTTCACTGTCCATATTCTTAAATGCATTTTCAAAAAAGTTTTTCATAATATCACCTGTTTTTTTATTTAGTTTCTTTTTCAGAATCTTTTGTTATATCGTTATTTTTCTTTTTAGAGCTTCCGCCCTTATCATTCTTTTCATCAGCTTCAGTTAAGTCAGAAAGCGGTACCTTTTCACGAATATTGTCATCAGAGTAAATATAAGTGTAACCGGCGTTTAAAATATCTTTGTCTTGGTCAAGATTTTGGTTAGTAGCTGTGGTTTCATCAGTGCCGTTTTCTTTGTTATTCTCTTCTTTTCCATTGTTGTCAAATAATTTATCCTTTGAACTAGCACCGCCGCTATGAACAACCTCGCTATGCGTTTGGTTATTGTCAGTTTTTTTTATGTCAGTATTGCTGTTATTGCTTTTATCAAAAAGTAAAACGGCACCAACAGCAAGAGCAGCTATAACCAAAATTAAAACGATAATTAAAATAATTTTTTTCTTCATAAAATTTAATCCCACTCCAATCCTGTTACGGTATCCATATCAATACCTTTTGTTTCGTTTGTCTTTTTAACGAGTAAAATAAGACCTGCTATAAAGCCCGGTACTAAAAGCGCGAAACCGATAGTACCCATAAAATTGTTTCCGAAAATTGTAACTGTAGGAAGGCTTATAACGTAAGATAGTGCAATACCGATTGCAACAACTATGAATTCTGCCGACATACAAGAGGAACGAAGATTTGTAGGTGCAGATTCGCCAACCATCATAATAATAACGTCGTTTACAGAATAGAAGCTACCTATACAAGCACCGCAAAGGAAGCCTACAAGGTACGGCTCCCAACCGAGCTTTGCACCAAACCAAAAGCCTATAAAGGATGCAAGACAGTTTGCGGCGGTAACTATAGCGGCAGTTTTTCTACCCTTTGAGTCTGAAATAAAGCCCATAATAACCTGAGCACAAGAGCAACCAAAGGGGAAAAGAAAAAGTGCTGTTGTAACGGGACCAATGCTTACGGCATTCATAACCTCTTCTGTGAATTTACCGTAAAAGCTTTCTGCATAACCGTAAGACATAATTACCTGATAGTTTATAGAAGCAATAAACCCTAAATTAAGAAACGTTGCCGTAATGTAAAGCCAACGAAGCTGTTTATGCTTCATAGCAAATTTTAAAGCAGGGATAAGACCGCCCTGAGCGTTACCGTTTGATTTGCTGATAGCCTCGGCATTTCTTTCTTCCTCTGTCATTCTGAGGTGCTTAAGCCTTGAATCTATAAAAGCATCAGTTTCTCTTGCGGTGAGAAGAGCAATAAGGCTTGTAGCAATACCAACTATTGCGGGGATAAGATAGATGTTACGCCATTGTGAAGCCTCTTCCATAAGAAGTCTTCTGAGAACGGGTACAAGCATAACGCCCATATTGGCAATGAATTTTATTGCCGAATAAATTCTTGCACGGTGTTTTGACGGTGAGGATTCCATTATGTAAACTACGTGCATATCGTGAGGAATAAAGAATTGTACAAGACAAGCCCCCAGGAAATAAAGGGCAATGTTATTTGAAAGAAAAATGATGAGCATTGCAAAGCTCATACCAAAGGTGTTAATTATAAGAAATTTCTTTCTGCCGAAGCGGTCAGCAAATGGGCGGTACAAAAGCCCGATTGCCTGAAACGGTACAACGAGAATAGAAAGAATTTCAAGAGCACCAACAGAGCTGTCACCGAATTTTGCAAAAAGGTCGTTTGCAATTTCAGTTTTCATTAATGTACCTATCTGCGATGCGATTTCATCGGTAGCGTAAATGAGAGTTATAATAAGCACTAAATATGCGAAATAATAATTTCTTTTAGGGCGTGCTTTTTCTTTTTCCCATTTTGCGATTTCCTTTTGTTTTTTCAATTCTTTTTTCTTTGCTTGTTCGGGGGTAAGAATTTTATTTTTCATAAAATCCCTCCTGAAAAAGAATATTTAAATGAATAATATTATTGTATCACAAGAAAATACTAAAAACAATAAATATATTACTGTTTTATGGCTTTTCAAGAATAATAGTTTATGGTATAATAGCCTTGTCGAAAGACGACAATGATAATGGAGGAAAGTAAAAATGAAAAAAAGAATATTATTTGCTTTGTTAGCAGTAGTAATGGTAGTTGCTCTTGCAGCTTGCGGTGGCAACACTGACTTTGATAAAGAAAACGAAAACAAAATCACAATCGAGTCCCCCGCAGCACTTATCAACAGCGTATGGTCAACCTTTGCAGAGGAAGAAAAATTCCCCGTTATGGGCGGTGACTTCGAAAATATGGTTGATGGCGAAGCAGGTGCAATAAGCATTGCAGATGCTGAAGCAGTTAACTCAACTCTTCATATTGATGAAACAGGCCTTTCATACGTTAGCGAAGCAGCAGCACTTACTCACGCTATGAATGCAAATACATTCACAGCAGCTTCCTACAAGCTCGCAGATTCAGCTAATGCTCAGGCTCTCGTTGATTCTCTTAAAGCAAGTATTACAAGCACTCAGTGGATGTGCGGTTTCCCCGATACACTTATTATCTACACAGTAGCTGATGAATATGTTGTAGCAGCCTTCGGTAACGCAGAAGCTATCGAAAACTTCAAAACAAAGCTTGCAACAGTTTACGGTGAAAACGCAACTCTCAGCGTTGAAGAATCACTTGCAGTAACTGAAGATATTCCTGCAGAGGATATTATGGATCAGCCCGCAGCATTTGATGGCGATATGCCTATTGATGAAACACCTGCTGTATAATTTATATTAAAATTAAAAGTAATCACAAGCAGAAAGAGGTAACAAATGCTTTTTTCAAGTATTCCGTTTTTATATTACTTTCTGCCGGTTGTTCTGATACTTTATTTTATAGCTCCTAAAAAGCTGAAAAACTCGGTGCTTTTATTAACAAGCCTTGTTTTTTACGGCTGGGGCGAACCTAAATATGTAATTTTAATGATAGCCTCAATCTTAATCGGTTACGTTTCCGGTCTCTTGATTGAGGCTTTTTCTCAGAAAAAAATATCAAAGCTGTTTTTGTGGCTAAGCGTTGGCATAAATATCGGTTTTCTTGCCTATTTCAAGTATGCCGATTTCTTTATTGAAAACTTTAATGCAGCTACAGGGCTTTCGGTGCCGCTTCTGAGAATTGCTCTTCCTATAGGTATCAGCTTTTACACCTTTCAGATACTCAGCTATACGGTTGATGTTTACAGAAAAGATGTTCCGGCGCAAAAAAACATAATAAATCTTGCAGCCTACGTTGCCATGTTCCCTCAGCTTATTGCGGGACCTATAGTAAGATATTCCCACATTGCAAAAGAGCTTGAAAGCAGAAATATAAACGTTGAAAACTTTGCAAAGGGAATGAGAAGATTTATTTTAGGTCTTGGCAAGAAAATTCTCATAGCAAATACCTTAGGTGAGCTTTGCGATATTTTCAAGCAGTCCGATGATAAATCAGTTCTTTTCTATTGGCTATATGCTGTAGCCTTTATGCTTCACGTGTATTTTGATTTCTCGGGTTATTCCGATATGGCAATAGGCTTGGGCAAAATTTTCGGTTTCAATTTCTGGGAGAATTTCAACTATCCCTTTATATCAAAAAGTGCAACGGAATTCTGGCGTAGATGGCATATGTCTTTAGGCACTTGGTTCAGAGATTACGTTTATATCCCAATGGGCGGTAACAGAGTTTCAAAGCCGAAATGGTTTTTCAATATTTTCGTTGTATGGTTTTTAACGGGATTCTGGCACGGTGCCGACTGGACCTTTATTGTATGGGGTCTTTACTTTGCAATATTCTTAATATTAGAAAAGCTTTTATACTTAAAATATTTAGAAAAATCAAAGGTTTTAAGTAGAGCTTATCTTCTTGTGGTAGTCGGTATAAGCTTTGTAATCTTTAATGCTACCGATATGAAAGAGGCTGTAAGCTATATCGGTGGGATGTTTGGCGTAGGCGGTGTGCCTTTAGTATCAACCGAATTTTTCTATTACCTTAAAAGCTTTGGGGTAACTCTCTGTATAGGTCTTATAGGTTGTACACCTATCGTAAAAAAGGCGGTAGAAAAAATAAAAGAAAAAGCTTTAGGCGGAAAAATAATAGCAGTTATAGAGCCTGTTGCCCTTATAGCTCTTTTGATAGTTATGACCGCTTATCTTGTTGACGGCTCGTTTAATCCGTTTTTATATTTTAGATTTTAAGGGGGCTGTTGATATGAAAAAGAAATATATTGTAACAACAATAGTAACAGCAGTCTTCCTTTTAGGCGTTTCTTTATTGGCTTGGTTGAAGCCTGCAGATGCATTTTCATTATCTGAAAGAAGGTCTTTAGAGCAATTCCCCGAAATCAGCTTCGATTCAATTATTTCCGGTAGCTTTATGAAGGATTTTGAGGATTATACCCTTGACCAATTTCCTTTAAGAGATGAATTCAGGAAAATTAAAGCATTTGTTGCTATGAATTTTTTCGGTGCAAAAGAAAACAACGGAATTTACGTTTACGATGGCTACGTAAGTAAAACCGAATACCCGTTAGATGAAGAATCCGTTGTAAAAGCAGGGGATAAGTTTGAATACGTTTACAATAAGTATCTTAAAGATACCGAAACTAAAAACTATCTTGCAATAATTCCCGACAAAAACTGTTTTCTTGCCGAAAAGAGCGGAGTGCTTTCAATCGATTACGAGGAAATGATATCTCTGATTCGTGAAAACACAAGCTTTTTAGAATATATAGATATAACGAAAAAATTATCTCTTGATGATTTTTACAAAACAGATACTCATTGGAAACAAGAAAATATCGTTGACGTGGCACAGGTGCTTTGCAACGGAATGGGTGCTTCTTCTACACAGCAATACACAGAAAAAACTCTTGATAAAGAATTTTACGGTGTTTATTACGGTCAATCCGCCTTACCTCTTGAGAGCGAAACGATAAAATATCTTACAAATGAAGTTATAGAAAACTGCGTTGTTTATGATTATCAAAACGGCAAAGAAACCTCTGTTTACGATTTAGAAAAGGGTATGGGTAAAGACCCTTACGAGCTTTTTTTGTCGGGTCCGATTTCGTTAATAGCAATAGAAAATAAAAACGCAAAAACAGATAAAGAGCTTATTATTTTTAGGGATTCCTTCGGTAGCTCAATTGCTCCGTTGCTTATTGACGGCTATAGCAAAATAACTCTTGTTGATATAAGATATATACATCCTAATTTTTTAGGTCAGTATATTGAGTTTAATAATCAAGACGTCTTGTTTTTGTATAGCACCTCAGTTCTTAATAACAGCGAAACTATAAAATAAAAAATCGGTCTGCGATTCAACTTGAATTCGCAGACCGTAATTTTTTTATTTTAAAACTTATCAAAGAAAACCGTTTCTTCAATTGGGCGTGTATTATAATGCATTTCAATCGGCTTTGCATCGTCAGCAGGGTAGCCCATAACGAGAAGTGCTACCGACTCGTAATTATCGGGAATGTTAAAGGCTTCCTTCATTTTAAACGGGTCAAAATGCATAACCCAGGTTGAGCCTACGCCTAGCTCAAATGCACGAAGCATTAAATGGGTTGTGACGATTGAGGCATCAACAACACCGCAGGTTTTACCGTCGTATTTTCTTGTCCAGCATTCATCCTTGTTAAAGCATATAAGCATCGCCGTAGGGCAATTAAAGTGACATTTTGTGCATTGCCGTAATTTAGTAATACTCTCATCAGTGTTAATAACAAGAATTCTTTGAGGCTGATAGTTACAGCCTGTGGGGGCAACGTGACCCGCCTTTAAAATTTCATTAATAACGTCTTGAGGTAAATGATCATTCTTAAAGCTTCTTACCGAAAATCTGCTTTTTGCTAATTCTAAAAAGTCCATTAAAGCACCGCCTGATAAATAGAGATATACTGATATATTATCACAAAAGCTTGATGATAACAATAAAAAAATAACGCCCGAAGGCATTTGAAATGGCAAATTGCAAATGGGAAGTGGCAAATTTTGGAACTGCGTTGGCAATTGAAAAGCTTCGCTGAAAGAAAATGAAAATTTGCGAAGCCTATCCCTATTTTTTGCTTGCAAAAAGGAGGGGGGACCACCCTTGGTTTAAGTTGTGTTATTTGTTAGTGTGTTTCGTGCCATTTGATTGTTCCTATAACAGTTTTAATCGGGGTGGTGGGTGGTACTCGTAAACAAACTTTTGCTATAAAATATATCGGCAAAGCAGGAAACTCACCTCTGACAAATAAAAAACAAAAAAATAACCCCTGACTACCCATCTTTCGATGCCCGCAGTCAAGGGTTATCTGGATTCAATTTTAGTATCTAACATCATTTTAACCTCTCTTTCGTTAGATTTGTTCTTGTTCCGCACGGTTTCCTCAAAGACCCAACTTTTCGAAACGATTTGTATACATCTTTCGGTATACCGTTTTCGTGAAAAACTATTTAGCTTTTCAGCATCTATTATAAACTCCCGTAAGTGAGAAACACTTTTGTTTCGAAAAATCCCCTCATCAGAAAAGAAACTGTTTTAAAAGCTTTGTGAATTCACTTTACTATGTTACATAAACATCGGATTTTACCTTCTTATTTTTAAGGATTCAGCTTTTGCTTTTGCCTTTGCTTACGTTTGCGTTTTGCTTACATGAACATCGGACTCACCCTTTCAATATTTTATGAATTTACTTGTACATTGGATTCACCCTCTCTCTTTCTTCGTCTATATAGTACCATAAAAAAACACCGTTTTCAATATGTAGTTTTGTACAAAGTTACCATAAATTATTTATTTAATCCGCAGAATTTGTATATTTAGTCAATAAAAGTTTTCAAAAATCATTGACAACGGCTATATTTTTTTGATATACTAATTATGTTGGGTGTTTAAAAGCCCAACTTTTTGCTTTGTTTTAAATATACTTTTTATTAAGACCGTTGTTAAGCGGTCTTATTGCATATTTTTATTTTTGTTTTTATATAATTATTTTTGTATATTTGCGTGATTGACTATGTAAAATTTATTTGTTATACTGTTTTAAAATATTAGAAAGAGGTGTGCTTTATGGCAAAAAGCGTACAGGATATTATTGCACTTATCAAAGAGAATGATATCAAAATGGTTGACTTTAAAATGGTTGATATTAACGGTCAATACCGCCACGTTACAATTCCCGCTGAAAACTTTTCAGAGGATACAATGAAAAGCGGTATAGGCTTTGATGCTTCAAACTACGGTTATGCCGTTGTTGAAAAAAGCGATATGGTTTTCATTCCCGACCCCGACACTGCTGTTATTGACCCGTTCTGCTCTATTCCTACCTTATCAATGACGGGTAACGCAATGATTATTGATAACCCTCAGAACAGACCCTTGGCTCAGTACCCCAGAAATATTGTTCTTGCGGCTGAAAAATATATGGCTGATTGCGGTGTTGCCGATACAATGCTCATCCTTCCTGAGTTCGAATTCTATCTTTTTGATCAGGTGGGCTGGAACGTTAGTGCTGACAACGTAAGCGCATTTGTTGATGCTAAACAGTCATACTGGAACAGCTCTGTTGCTGATGACGGTGTTATCGTTCCCAAGCAGAAAAACTACCATATTGCAAAGCCCTTTGACGTTACTTACGAGTGCCGTAGCGAAATGTGTATGCATATGGCTGATGCAGGTATTGAAATTAACTACCATCACCCTGAGGTTGCAGCATCTGGTCAGTTCGAAATCGAGCCTCAGCTCGGCAAAATGTCTACAATGGCTGACGCTACAATGTGGATAAAATATATTATCCGTAATACAGCTCTTAAATACGGCAAAACCGCAACGTTTATGCCTAAGCCCATTTACGGTGAAGCAGGTAGCGGTATGCACGTTCATATGCTTCTTCTTAAAGACGGCAAGCCCGTTTTCTCTGATGATAACGGTTACGCAAATCTTAGCGAAACAGCTCATTACTTTATGGGCGGTCTTCTTAAGCATATAAGCTCACTTTGTGCTCTTACAAACCCCAGCACAAACTCATTCAAGCGTTTAATTCCCGGCTTTGAAGCTCCCGTTACAGTTGGTTACGCAACCTCTAACCGTAGCGCAGTTATCCGTATCCCTGCATACGCTAAAGCTCCTGAAAAACGTCGTTTTGAGCTTCGTAACCCCGATGCTACCTGCAACCCCTATTTCTGCTTTGCAGCTATTCTTATGGCAGGTCTTGACGGCGTTAAGAATAAAATTGACCCCCATGCAAACGGCTGGGGACCCTATGACTTTAACCTTTTCAATCTTCCTGAAGAGGAAAAGGCAAAGCTTCAGGGCTTACCTACATCTCTTGATGAGGCTCTCAATGCTCTTGAAGCAGACCACGATTATCTTACTGCAGGCGGAGTTTTCCCCGAAGAGCTTATCAAAAACTTTATCAAATCAAAACGTGCTGAGCTTGCTGAAATGGCAAAAATCCCCACACCCGCAGAGTTTGATAAATATTATAATGCATAAAAATCAATCCCCGTGTTTTGTAAATCGCAAAGCACGGGGAACTTAATTTTATTTACTTTATAAATATCATACCCGAAATGTGAACGGGGATTTCCTGCAAATCGCTTTCAATTATTCCATTAGAAATCTCTTCACCCATACAGTTTACAACCTTATAATTTTTGCCCTTTGCGTTTTTAATTATGAGGGCATTTTCTACCGTTGCGTTAACCGCAACGGTTTCTTTTGCTTTAACGGGGATAACGCTGTCAGAATGGGCGGTGAAAACAGCTTTATCATTTAATTCAGAGCAAACAAGGCTGTAATTGTTTTCGGGGTTTTCTGCGGTAAGCTTACCGTCTAAAAGCACGGATTTCCATTCATTCCAGAATGAAAGATAATATTTCAGCATTTTATAGTGGCTTTCGGGAAGCTTGTCAACCCTCATAGAAATTTGAGGCACGCTATATAAAATACTTGCGAATTGAAGAGCAGCATTTTCTACGGTGTCCTCAACGTTCCACATTATCATATCGGAATGAACTGCGGTTTTACCGGAGGTTAACCTGAGATTAACAATGCCGACTTTGTTTTTTAGTATATCGCAAGGGCAGTCGCCAACTCTTAACATATTACCGTATTTACGAATTGACGGACCTACGTATGACTGACGGAATTCTATAAGAATATCTGGGTTGATTTTTACAAGACGGGCTTTAACGTCTGTCATAAGAGCATGAATGGCATCCTCTAACGATTGGTAATCCCGTCTTTCGTCATGCTCTAATGCCTTACCCTTTAAAACGAAGGAATCTATAAAATCGAGCTTAAAGCCGTCAAGCCCCCAATCCTTTATTGCGTTTTCATAAACGCCTGCAAGATATTCTCTTACCTTTTTATAGCGGGGGTCAAGAGCGAAAAACGTTTTTTCGTCACCGCAGCCGTCAAGAAGCATATCCTTAAATTCATTATATTTGTCGCTGTAAATACCCACAAACGGTACGGAATACCAAAGCATTACCTTCATGCCGATATTATGTATATTATCAACAAGCTCTTTCATATCGCCCATTTTCTTGGGTGATACCTGCCAGTCACCGCAATAAGCGTAACCGCGGTTGTTGTCATCGGTCTGCCAGCCGTCGTCAATGATAACTGTTTTCATACCGATATCGTGTGAGGCTTTACATTCCTTTAAAATCTCGTCCTTATCAAGATCTTGGTGAAAGCTATACCAAAGGGAATCCATAGGCTCTTTTGCGGCTTCAGGTACAAATGCACTTTTGTAACCGCAATCATTTTCCCACCAGACTGTTGTATCGTAAACACTGTCGTAATATGGAATATCTCTCGTATCAAGGCGTATTTTGGCGGAGTATTCCGTAATTGGCGTTGTGGGAAGAGTGAAAAAAGATATGCTACAGTCAAAGGTTGCCTTCTCTTCGCGAATACCCGTGCCGATTTCAATAGGCGTATCAACGTCGGAAACGGCAATTAAAAGCTTGTTTTTACCCGTTCTTGAAATCAACTGCTGAACGGGCATCCATGAAGCAAGCTTTGATTTTATAATCTTTTTACCCCATTCAAAATATAAACCGCGTATATCAAGCATGCAAGGGTTCCACGTTGAAGCACAGTCAGCCGCACTGAAACTGAAATTAACCGAAAAAGCTTCGGGGATTTCGGGGGATGACAGCTTCATATTTAAAAAGAGGTAAATAATACCGTTTTCTTGCTTTTCTGTAATTTTAATATGGGCGTTTTTATTGCCACCGTTAACTGTATAATTCATATTGCACCAACTAAATATTTATATTGATTTTCTCATCCATATATGAGGGCAGTCCTGCTCGTATTCTAATTCGCCGAAGGCAGTATAACCGCATTTTTCGTAAAAGCCCTTTGCCTGATATTGAGAGTGAATATATATTTCATTCTCGCCCATTTCCTTGATACGCTCTGCAGCGTAACCCAGCATCTCAAAACCAATGCTTTTACCTCTAAGCTCTTTAGAAACGCAGATTCTTCCTAAAATGATTCTGTTATTAATTTCGTCTTTAACAATTCTGCAGGTGGCAACGGGCTTGCCGTTGTCGAAAGCAACAATATGAACAGCACCGTTGTCAGCCTCGTCAAATTCTTCCTGAAAGCCTTGCTCATCTACAAATACGGTAATTCGTAACGCCTTAGCCTCTTCGGGTAATTGGTTATAAATTTTATATTCCATACATCACACCACTTAAAACACAAAAACATTTAGTATTAATAAAAGTATATAAAAAAAGTCGGGCTTTCAAACACCCAACACGATTAGTATATCAAAAAAATATAGCTGTTGTCAATAATTTTTGAAAACTTTAATTGACTAAATACACAAAATCTGCGATATAAATAAATGAAATATAGCAACTTTGTACAAAATTACATATTGAAACCGTGAAAAAAGTATGCTATTATTTAGACAAAGAAAGGGTGAGTCCAATGTACAGGTAAAACCTGAACTCAAAATTTCAAGAAAAGGTGAGTCCAATGTGCATGTAAAAGTTGAACTCAAAATTTTAAGAAAAGGTGAGACCAATGTACTGGTAAAACTTTCTTAAACTCAAAGACGGATAGAGTTACTTCAGTAAAGCCGATAAGAGTGTTAACTTAAAAATGAAGAGTTGAAAATTAAACCACTTAAGATTTAATTTAACGGCTGATAAGACTGAATACTAAACCCGCAGAGTTTCTCGGCAAAAACTTTTAAAATGAAGCTTATTCAAAACTAAAAGTGATTCTCGCTTAAGGGAAAATTAAAAAGTCAACGGTTTGTGAATGAATTTCAAGAAGGAAAAGTTTTTGCGAAAGCTAAGAAAGAGAGGTTAAAAAGATGTTAGATATCAAGAGTGAACAGAAGTAACCCTTAACCGGCTAAAGTGTGTAAAGAAACACTCGGTTAAGGGTTATTTCAATTTTATGCTCTTTTTCTGACAGATTAGCCTTCAGTCGCCAGAGCTTCGCTCATGCTTTAGTGTGGAGTGAGGAGTTAGGAGTGAGGAGTGTAGGGACCTGCGGTCGGCATTGTAAAGCTCACTACGTTCGCTAATGAATGATGAATAATGAATATTGAATAATGAATAATTAAGGGTCTGCGACGGCAATTGTAGTCACCAGTCGCCAGATGCCAGTCACCAGAGGCTTCGTTCACAAATTAGTGAGGAGTGTGGAGTGAGGAGTTAGGAGTGAAGGGGCACTTCGTGCCGATTATAAAGCTTCGCAAGGAGTAAAAAAATTGAATATTAGCGATAGCCTTACCTCCCTGTGCGAAGCATAGGGAGGGGGACCGTTCTTTGATATATTAAAAGTTAACAGACAGTATATTTCGCGTGATATACTGTCTGTTATTTGTTTATTAAAGCGGAACGGTGGTGGGTAGTTCTCTTACGTCTTAGGTTTAGAGGGATAGAAGACTACTTATCCCTCTTTTTTGCTTGCAAAAAGGAGGGGTGAGCGTTTGTGAGCGCTGCCAGTGGCAGATGAAGCGAACAATAAGCTCTGGGCACAATAAGGAGTATTGCGAAGTGAATAACGAGCAAGACGACTATATTGTAACCGGTTGACCGACGCCGTTAGGCGTTGGTGGGTGGTACTCTTGCAAAGTGGAAAGTTGCCGGATGCCAGAGTTCGCTTTGCTTCAACTTCATTCATTTCGCACTTCGCATTCCGCATTTACAATCGCAACGCAGTTCCGAAACTTGCCACTTGCAATTTGCAACTTGCCATTTAAACTGTAAGGAACGCGGCTCTTGCCCGTTCCGCAAAAACCACCAACCTCGTAATGAACGCGGCTCTGCCCTTTCCGCAAAAACCAAAAAATTTAAAGAAAAAACGAAGTCTTTCCCGATTTTTGTCATATATAAGTGTAGAGCAAAAATCCAAACAAAAAACAAACCCCAAAACCCAACAAAACAACCACCCCACACCCCACCAATAGTCCGATTAATAGGATTGTATTTGGTTGAAATATGCAAAAAAATGTATTATAATGTAACTTGAGTAAGTTTAATATTATTGAATGAATATGCACTGCTTTATAAACGTGAGAAAAATAGCACGTGTCGAAGATTAAGCAAAAAAGAAATTTGAATTGGTGCAGAAGATAAAAAAATTGAAAGTAGGGTTATAATGAGTAAAGATATTTATGTAGAGAAAATGCATCACCCTAGTGATGTTTCAAATTTTATCAGGAACTTAAAACCTTTTTTGCGCGAAGATATACTAGATATTTACTTTAATGCATGTAATTTTTATCCGTCTGCTTGTGTACCTATATCTGCAATTATAGATAACTTGAGGCAACAAGGCAAAAAAATCTATATGCATTTTGATAAAAGCACTTATTTAGGAAATACTAATTTTAATCTACCTTATAGTGTTAATGAACATATAGAATCTTTAAAATATCCTTTCGCTAAATTGTGGAAGTTCACCACAAACGAGGAAGTTGCGCTTTTGGTTGATTCGTTTAGTAACGAAATACAATCTTTAACAGAATGTTCAAAAGGTCTTATTGAAAGCCTTGAGTGGTCTTTAAATGAAGCAATGGATAATGTTATTCAGCATTCGTTGATAGGAGAAGGATATATTATGGGTATATTCCACAAGTCATCGAATTACTTATTGTTAACCATTTTTGACAATGGACAAGGTATATTTAATTCTTTTATGAATAGTGAATATACTCCGCGAAATGCAATTGATGCAATATCACTTGCAATTCAAGAAGGTAAGACTAGAGATAAAAAAATTGGTCAAGGGAATGGATTGTGGGGTCTTTATAATATTATTCAACACAACAAGGGAAAATTAACAATCACTTCTCACGGAAGTGCTTTGATGTTAAAAAGTGATGGTACAGTTAACAAGTTCGAAAGATTGCCAATATTAAATATACATAACGGCACGACTATAGTTGATATAAGTTTTAACTGCAAAGAAGAGGTTTCACTTACTGAAGCGTTAGGAGGATATACTCCCATAGATATAAATTTGGAAAATATGATAGATGATGATAGTAACAACATAATTTTTAAGCTTGAAGAACAGGGCGTTGGATTTGGCACAAGACAAGCTGGTGAACGATTAAGAAATAAGGTTGTAAATTTATTTGAAAGAAGTCACTACAGTAATAAAATATGTATTGATTTCAAAAATGTTTCTATAATTAGTTCATCGTTTGCAGATGAATTTATAGGAAAGTTGATTCTTAAATATGGTTTCTATAAATTCAACTGTATGGTAAAGTTAATTAACACTAATTTAACAGTAGAAACCATTTTAAATCGTTCTGTTAGTCAAAGGATGGCTTATATGTATTTTGGTGATGAAATGAAAAGTTCGGAGGACGAAGATAATGGATAAATTGAAAATGCATAGTGTTAATAAGGTGGATGAGAATATTGCGAAGATAGGTGCATTGTTCCCTAACTGCCTTACAGAGCGAAAGAATGAGAATGGTGAGGTAGAGTATGCCATTGATTTTGATATGCTAAAACAGGAGCTTTCTGCCGTTGTGGTGGAGGGTAATGAAGAGCGTTATCAATTCACCTGGCCCGATAAGAAAAAGTCCATTCTTCTTGCTAATGCACCCATTGCAAAAACACTCCGTCCTTGTCGTGAAGAAAGCGTTGATTTTGATAATACCGAGAATCTTTACATTGAAGGCGATAACCTTGATGTATTGAAGCTTTTGCAGGAAACCTACCTTGGCAAAATTAAAATGATTTACATAGACCCTCCATATAATACTGGTGGAGATTTCGTTTACCAAGATAATTTTTCACAAGCAACAAATGAATATCTTTCAAATAGTGGACAGTTTGATGAAGATGGTAATCGTCTTGTTCAAAACACAGAAAGCAATGGTAGATATCATACTGATTGGCTTAATATGATTTATCCTCGTTTGAAACTGGCTAAAACTGTATTACGAGAAGACGGCTTCATTTTGATGAGTATAGATGATAATGAAGTGGAAAATCTTATCAAATTATCTGATGAAATTTTTGGTAGAGAGAATCGTTTAGCGATTTTAGTTTGGAAAAAGAAATACACTGGCGGAAAGGGAACAACAACTTTTGCAGATTATCACGAATATATATTGGCATATGCAAAAAACATAAATCAAATTGGTGATATATCAATGGCAAGACCTGATGAAGAAAAAGGTAAATTCACCCAAGAAGATGAGTATCTTGCAGAGAGAGGAAGATATTATACCAGACCTTTAAAATCCAATCTCGACCCACGACCCACCTTAGTTTATCCCATCGAATTACCAGATGGTGGAAGTGTAACTACGCAATGGATTTGTGCAAAAGACACTTATTTACAACTTCTAAAAGAAGGAAGAATTGAATTTAAATCATCAGAAACAAGTAAATATCCTGTATACAAGAAGTTTTATGAAAACGATGGTGGTGGTAATGTCAAAATTCCATCTTTTATAGAGATTTCTAATAACAATGAAGCAAAAGAAGAGTTAAAGACTTTGTTTGACATCGTTCAAACAAGAGACCTTCCTTTCCAAACACCAAAGCCAATAAAATTATTAGAATTGTTTATCGAGAGTATGACAGATGAAGATGATTATATTTTAGATTTCTTTTCAGGCTCCTCTTCTATTGCTCACGCAGTACTTGAAAGCAATAGTATTGACCAAAAATCTCGACATTTTATAATGGTTCAACTTGATGAAAATCTCGAAATGCGCGGAAATGAATACAATAGTATTTGCGAATTCGGTAAGGAACGTATTCGTCGTGCGGGTGCACAAATAAAGAAAAATAGTCCATTAACTACTGCTAATCTTGATATTGGCTTCCGTGTTCTCAAGCTCGATAGTACAAATATGAAGGATGTTTATTATAATCCCGAAGAATTTGAAGCAACTCTTTTTGATACACTTGAAGATAATATTAAAGAAGACAGAACTCCCGAAGATTTGCTCTTCCAGGTTATGCTTGACCTTGGTATTCTTCTTTCAAGCAAGATTGAAGAAACTGAAATTGCAGGTAAGAAAGTTTTCAATGTTGCAGATAACTTCCTCATAGCTTGCTTTGATGAGAATGTAACAGACGAAACCATTACCGATATCGCAAAACAGAAACCTTATTACTTCGTAATGCGCGACAGTTCAATGGCATCCGACAGCGTTGCAACAAACTTTGACCAAATCTTCGCAACCTACAGCCCTGATACAGTAAGGAAGGTGCTGTGATGAAACATTTCCTTGATGATGTTATATCTTCTGAAGTCGATATGGATGGATACATTCTTTCAATAGAAAAGTTAATTGATAAAAACAATCCATACAGTTCTATTAAGAATGATATAGAAGAGCATTTTGTGTATTGGCCATACAATAAAGGTTGCGGTAGTTTCTCACAGTTTCGTAAGGAAATTGGTGTGTGTAGCATTATCCAAAAAGCTGAATGTCGAACGGTCAATATTTCAAGAGAAGAATTTGTATTTTATTTAGAATATGCTATTAATATAATTCAAATACCCAAATTTTCAGGTTTTTTTAACCCTTTGCTACAAGATACTACCAAAGTGAGTAGGGTTATTTTCAATGCTATTAGTGATATAGGTTGTGAAATAATTTCAAAAAACAATGGTTATTATTTAGTTGATAAAAACGGTAAAATTTCTGTAGCAACTAAAGTTGTGAACGATATATATAACTTGGATAAAGATTTGTATTTATTTACTCACTCAAGTATTAAGGATGACCTTGTGAAAAAGGCTGATATCTTATGTAGAGCCTACAAGTACATTGAAAGCATACGTACAAAAGCCAATCAATACGGATACTCGAATATGTATGACGATATTTCGAAAATGATGGATGCTTTAGATATACGACACTACCCGAATAAAAAAGCTACAGAGACATTAAATGGTATGTCTAAAGAGGAGTTGCTTGAATGGTACAACCAGTTGTTTTATTTGTGTGTATCATTGATAATACTGGTTGATTATTCGTCAAAACGCAAGGATATTAAAGAACTGAAAGGTAGATTAGGTTGATTTGTAATTAATCTGAAATGCTAAGCGCTTTGAGTTTTATTAAGGTGATATATATGATGGAATTTATAAAAAATAATTTGACAGAAATTTTAAGTGTTATTGGTGCTGCGGCTTGGTTGCCTATAGTTTTTGGACCGATAATAAGGTTTATTGTGAATCGTTGTCGTAAAGTTCAAGCGACTGCTCTCGACGCTCGGATATTAACAAATGGTACAGGTGTATCAGTTGATAGAACTCAAAAAAACGGCACTATTCTTATGATTGTTGTTAACTTGTTTATAACAAAAGTTTCATTTTTTGCAAGGAATATATCTGTTAAAGTCAAATTAAAAAATGGAGCAGAACTTAATTCTGAAATCCTTGATTTTTCTACTATAACATCTAATAATGATGATGGTACTAATAGTGGTTTTTCTGTGCCTGACGAAAAAGAGTTTAATATTTCAAGGACACTTAAACCTGATACAGACAATATAAAATATATTGCTGTATTAGTTGAGAGTGCAAACTTTTCAAGAATAGATGAAATAGAAAACATCGAAATAAGGTTATTTTGTTTAAGAAACAGATGGCGCCTGTTTTCTAAGAAAATTATATTAAATAGTAACGACTTCCCAACATTTAATTCTGCTAATTTGATAAGCGTAGTTGAACATTTTGATAAATAACAAAGAAAAACCAAAACAAAGGTGTTTGAAATGAAATTTAATTTTAAAATCCAACAATACCAGACTGATGCTGTTGATGCAGTTGTAAGTGTTTTCAACGGTCAGGCTTTTGGTGAAAAGGTTGGGTACATAAGAGATATTGGTGTTCAGGAAGAAAAGGAACAGCTTACTATGGCTTCTTATGACGATGTCAGCGACATTGGTTATAAGAATGAAGCTGTAAGCCTTTCGGATGAACAGTTATTGAAAAATATTCAAGAGCTTCAGAGTGAAAACAATATTAAACTTTCTCACGAGCTTATAAAGTCCTTGGGCAGATGTAGCCTTGATATTGAAATGGAAACTGGTACAGGTAAAACATACGTGTATATCAAGACTATGTTTGAGCTTAACAAGCGTTACGGCTGGAGCAAGTTTATTGTTGTTGTGCCTTCTATTGCTATTCGTGAAGGTGTTAAAAAGTCTTTTGAAATAACATCAGACCACTTTATGGAGCATTATGGCAAAAAAGCAAGGTTCTTTATTTATAACAGCTCTAACCTTAACCAGCTTGATAATTTTTCTTCAAGCGCCGGCATAAATGTAATGATAATCAATACCCAGGCTTTTGCTGCTTCTCTTAAGGAAGATGGTAAGAGCAAAGAGGCGCGTATTATCTATTCAAAGCGTGATGAATTCGGTTCCCGTCGTCCTATTGATGTTATTGCCGCAAACAGACCAATTATCATTATGGACGAGCCTCAGAAAATGGGTGGTGAGGTTACACAGACGGCGTTAAAGAAGTTTAATCCGCTTTTCTGCCTTAACTATTCAGCTACCCATAAAACACAGCATAACCTTGTTTATGTACTTGATGCACTTGATGCATTCAATAAACGATTAGTTAAGAAGATTGAGGTTAAGGGCTTTCAGGTTAAGAATTTCCGTGGTACAGATAAATATTTGTATCTTGAAAAAATTGTTCTTTCAAAAAACAAGCCACCGATGGCTAAAATTGAGCTTGAAATCGGCTACAATAAATCAATTAACCGTGAGACCCGTATTCTTGGTGTTGGTGAAGATTTGTATTATGTTTCACAAGAAATGGAGCAATACAAGGGTTATGTAATTTCTGATATTGACCCATTAAGAAATACTGTTACTTTCACAAATGGTGAGGTTATAAGTGCCGGTGAAGTAACGGGGGATATATCTGAAAAAGATATGCGCCGTATTCAGATTCGTGAAACTATTCTTTCTCACTTTGAAAAGGAAGAAAAGCTTTATAACAAGGGTATTAAAACTCTTTCACTTTTCTTTATTGATGAGGTTGCAAAATACCGTCAGTATGATGAGGATGGTAACGAACAGCCGGGTGAATATGGTGTAATGTTTGAAGAGGAGTACCTGAGTGTTCTTAACGAATATATAACTCTTTACGATACACCATACCAGAAGTATCTTAAGTCAACTTGTTCAGATGTTGGTGCAGTTCATAAAGGATATTTCAGTATTGATAAAAAGACAGGCAGAAGTATTGATAGTGCTCTTAAAAGAGGTAGCGAATTTTCTGATGATATTTCGGCTTATGACCTTATTTTAAAGAATAAAGAACGTCTTTTAAGCTTTGAAGAGCCTACAAGATTCATTTTCTCACACTCTGCGCTCCGCGAAGGCTGGGATAACCCTAATGTGTTCCAGATTTGCACACTTAGACATAGCGATAGCAATACTGCGAAGCGTCAGGAGGTTGGTCGCGGTCTGCGCCTTTGTGTTAATCAGAACGGTAACAGAATGGATGCAGAGGCCTGCGGTGATACTGTTCACGATATTAATATTTTAACAGTTATTGCCAACGAGAGTTACAAAGGCTTTGTATCAGATTTGCAGTCTGATATTAAGACTATGCTTTACGACAGACCTACTGCTGCTACAAGTGAATATTTCAAGGGTAAAACAGTTAAAGCAGATGGTGTTTCTACTGTTATTGATGCTCAAACCGCAAACAATATTGAATTCTATCTTATAGCAAACGGCTATGTGGATATGGATAGAAAAATTACTGATAAATACAGAGTTGACCTTCAGATGAATACCGTTGCACCGCTTCCTGAGGCACTCAAGCCTATGAGTGATGATATTCATAAACTTATTCAATCTGTTTATGATGAAAGTATTCTTGAAAGTATGTTCAGCGATGGTCACAGCACTAAAGTTGTTGAGAATCCTCTTAACGATAATTTCTTCAAGAAGGAATTCCAGGCTTTATGGAAGCAAATTAACCATAAATATGCTTATGCAGTTGAGTTTGACAGCGCCGAGCTTATAAAGAAAGCAACAGACCACATCAACGAAAAATTGTTTGTTTCAGAGCTTCAATACACCACTACCGTTGGTCGCCAGAAGGCTGAAATGAATGAACACGAGGTTGATAGGGGCGATAGCTTCGGTAGCGAGAAAACCCGCACCAAAACCCTTAAGCACGCAGGTGCAGGTCAAATT
Source organism: Acutalibacteraceae bacterium (assembly GCA_045605825.1). Lineage (GTDB taxonomy): Bacteria > Bacillota > Clostridia > Oscillospirales > Acutalibacteraceae > DTU089. The sequence goes on along the minus strand of JAZUQS010000108.1, from coordinate 13,855 downwards.
AAATATGATTTGGTAGGCAAAATTGCAGGGGCTACACTTTTAACCCGTAAAACCGTTGTAGCTATTCTCAAAGGCTTACGAGAAGATAAGATTTATATGTTTAAAAATAACCCTGAAGAATTTATCTCCAAGGTTAGTAAGCTTATAAATGAACAGAAGGCTACTATGATAGTTGAGCATATCTCCTATAACGAAATAGAAGGGGAATATGATAGCGCAATTTTCACCGCTGAAAAGAGTTCTCAGACTATTGATAAAGCCTTCAAGGGTGAAAAATCAATTCAGGATTATGTCTTTACAGATGGTTCTGCAGAAAAGAGCGTTGAACGCCGTTTTGCAGAAGATTTGGATGCTGCTGAAGAGGTTTGTGTTTATGCAAAGCTTCCGAAAGGCTTCCATATACCGACACCTGTGGGCAACTATTCACCCGACTGGGCAATTGCGTTCTATGAGGGTTCTGTAAAACACATTTATTTCGTTGCCGAAACAAAGGGTACAATGGAATCCTTAGAGCTTCGCCCAATTGAACAGGCAAAGATTAAATGCGCAAAGAAACTCTTCAACGAGCTTTCAACTAACAACGTTAAATATCACGATGTTGATAGCTATCAGAGCTTGTTGCAGATTATGAGTACATTGTGATGCTTTTTTACTATCAAACCAAAATCGATTTTACTACTTTACCGCAGAAAAGATGCAAGTAAACTACCCACCATTCTTGAGGTAATAAGTAATAGTGAAGAGTGAAGAGGGGGCTATTTTGCTAAAGAAAAAAGGATGATAGGCTTCGCTATAATTTAATATATCAATAAAAAAATCAGGTCTGCGACAGCGTATATAATGCCGTCGCAGACCTGTTTTTGTTGTATATTCTTTTTTGCGGAATGGGCAGAGCCACATTCCTTACTTTTCTCGTGCCGTAGGCACATATCGCACCGAAGGTATATCGCATACGAAGTATATATCGCAAATCCGTCAGGATTTATATCGCGGTGATAAAGCACCACAGCCTTACGGCTGAACTGGCATGGGGATTGCTTCTGTGTTTGACTCAATAGTAATGAAGTTATTATGCTCGTAATAATATGCTTGCATTCTTAAGTTTTTACAGAAGCCGTGCATTGGTGCGAAAAGCTGACCCTCTTTAAGTCTGAGGCAGGGTGCTTCCATTTCGTATTCGCCGTCCTGAGTTACGACTGTTGCAGAATTTTCGGTGAATTCTGACGTTTTACCGTAAACACCGATTTTAATTTTGCCCTCAGTTCTTTCAACGTCGCCACCGATAAAGCTTATAAGCTGACCGATAGGAATGTACCAATTGCCGTCGATATTCTGAGGGAGAGTTGTTCTTACGCATATACCCAAATCGTAGCCCTTGAATTTAAGCCTTGTCTGGTTATAAACGGGTGCAAGGTCAACGGGGAATATTGTATCGGTCTTTTTATCAATTACGCAATAGTCAACAATCTTTTCATCCTCAATGTAGGTTGTAAGGGTGCATTTGTCGCCGTCGATATCAACTATAGCGTACATGGAAAGCTCTTCCTCGTGGCAGTATGATTTTACGTTCCATACCTTAGGAACTGCTCTTGTTCCGGGAGGGTTACGGTGGCTTGAGCCTAAGTTATAATGAATTGTGCCCTCTGATGGTTTATCATAAAGACCTTCGTTTCTTCTGGGGAGAGAACGTGAGAAGGTATGCTCATGACCTGAGAAAACGATATCGTATTTTTCCATACCGTCACGCATTGCAGGGTATGTATCGTCACATTCAAGGCAAGGACCTGCATAGTTTATGGGGAAATGGTGAGTAGCAAATTTCCACGTTTTATCGCTGTTTTCAGCCTGCTCAATAAGCCATTCGTTCATTTCTTCGTAACCGCTTGTACCTGTCATACAGAAATGAGCGTTACCGTAATCAAAAGCGTGGTTAGCAATAGGTCTGTCCTTGGGTCCGTTATGCTCGTATGAGCCCCAAAGCTGATTTGTAAAATATTCAGCATATTCTGAATAATATTTATCCTCTTTAGTGAAATAACTGCTGAAGCCCATATCGTCGTGGTTACCCATACAGAACATTATAGGCTTGCTTTCAATAATACCCTTAAGACCCTCGAAAAGCCCCGTCCATTGAATATCGGTCTGACCGCAGTTTGTGTTATCACCTGCGGTAAGAATAAAGTCACATTCGGGGTGATCGGAAAGTATCTTTTTAAGAACTTTATTTAAAACGCTGTAATCAGCAGGGGGCTCGGCGTCACCCGCCTGAACGTCTGAAACGCAAAGGAAAGAGAATTTATCAAGATTTTCTTTCGGGGTTTTGAATTTATAAATATCACTTCTGAATTCATCATTACCGCAAGTGTATTCGTATTCGCTATCTGCCTCAAGACCTGTCATATCGGCAAAAAAGAGATTGCTGTCGTCCATATCTGTATGAATAGTATGTATGAAAGCATCAGTTTTTTCCCAATTCTCTGTGCCTGCTTTTCTATAAAGGGCGTAGCCGTTTTCAACGGTTAAATCAGTTCTCCAACGAACAGTCATAGAGTGAGCCGCATCGCCTTTAATAGAGAGCATAATCTGGTCGGGGCTAGGCAAAGAGCCTCTTATTTTTTTCCATTCAGCTTTTGTTATCACAAAAACACCTTCTTTAAAACAATATAAAATAATACTAACATTTTTTTATGAAAAGTTCAACCGCTTGCAGATTAAAAGTGCTCTGCAAACGGTTGTTTTTTGAAAGTTTTATTTAATTTTCAGGTGAATAAGAGGGTAAATTTCCCAAGTTGTCATTTTCCTTTGAATTCGGTACTGATTTAAGGTATTCGGTGTTGCCGTTATGGGCGATACCAACGTCTGCAATTTCACCTTTCTTTGCCATTGTAACGGCTTTGTTTTTTGCTACGGTAGAATTATCTGAAAGCTTATATCCCGTTACCTTGCCGTTTTCCTTGATAAGACCTACTACGTTTTTAGCATTGCTTTTTGCCTTGGGTATTTCATCAAGGGTGTTTTTAATGTTATTGTTATTATTCATATTATCACTCCTAAGTCTTGAATTTTGTTTTTAAAAAAGGTATTATAGTATTTGTAAAGAATTATATTTAATTCGAAAATATGTTAGGTTCTTTTTGCTAAAAACAGCAAAAAGCAAGTAACGGTGAATATAATGAAAAAATTAAAAGGAACGATAATTTTGCTCACAGTAGCTTTAACGTTGTTTTCCTGCGGTTGTGGGAAAGAAAATGATATAAAAAATGATAATACATCCAAAGAGAATATAACTGAAAATTCAACCGTGAATTCTTTAGGATACGAGCAGATTACAGGTGAAGAAGCAAAGAAAATTATGGATAGCGAAACAGGTTATATCATAATTGATGCCCGTACCCAAGAAGAATTTGACGAGGGTCATATTGAAAATGCAATTCTTATTCCCGAATACGAAATAAGCGAAAGGGCAGAAAAAGAATTGCCCGATAAAAATCAGTTGATTTTAGTTTATTGCCGTAGCGGAAGAAGAAGTAAAATAGCCGCACAAGCTCTTGTGGATTTAGGTTATACCAACGTAAAAGAGTTTGGCGGAATTATTGATTGGAAATATGAAGTTGTAAAATAGCAAATATAGTTAAAATATTCAAAGACTATCGACTTAAAATTTATAACATAATTATAGGGAGTGGTTAAATGGCAAATTGTCCTAAATGCGGAGAGCATTTGAAATTGACCGATTGGAAACAGCATTGTCCGCATTGTCATTGCAATATCGTTGTTTATGATATTCAGGAAAGACTTATGCAGGATGCAGATAAGGCGGAGGTTCAGCGTTATTATTTTCAAAAGAAAATAGATAGAATGAAAGCCTCTTTTGTAGGCTCAAAGCTTGCTGTTATCCGTATTTTTACAAGTCTTATTCCATTAGCAGCAGTTGTTGTTCCTTGGCTTAAGGGTGAGTTTAATGTTCCGTTTGTAGAGTTTAAAGGATTATTTACACTTTTTACTCTTACAGATATGCTTGATAGTCTTGATATTAATTCAATATTAAACGTTTTAAATACTGATGACGGAAAAATACCGATTATTTTACTTGCGGTGTCGCTTGTTTTACTTCTGTTATCCGCTGTTTTACTTTTGGTGCGTTTCGGTTGTTTGACAATGGCTTGCTCAAAACGCGGTAAAATCAGAAATTATACATTCGATATTTTGACGTTGGTTTTTTGTATTGTTGCAACAGTGCTTTTAACGGTTGTACCCGACAATGCTTATTTCAATATAGATTTTGTTATTGCACCGTTTGTCTATCTGCTGCTTCTCGGAGTGAATTTCGGCGTGGATATTGCGGTTTATAAAAAAGGCATTGAGGTTAAGCACGAGCCTTGCTTCGTTGGCGGAATACCAATCGAAGAATATTTTAAAATGGTTGAGGATGGCGTTCCTCAAGAAGAAATACGTCAGGAGATGTATCGCAGATTAACTGAAATGCAGCTCAAGAAAGAAGCAGAATTAAATGGGGAGGCGGTTGAAAAATGAGCGAAGAAATGAACAAAAATGTTGAAACTCAAACTCGTGAATACGTTCTCGAAACCGATTTACCTGCGTATATGAACAGAAATTTCTGTTCTACAAAAGAAAGAGTTACCTACATATTAAAAACCGCTACGGCAGAATTAACTTTAGGTAAATACGATACAACGTCGGAATTATACCTATACAAAATTTTTGGTCTTAATGCTGAGGCTCACGGTAATGCTGCAGTTACGCTTGGTATTTACGATTTGATTAATGACCCGCTTTCCGCAGTAATTATTGATAAAATGAGAACCCGTTGGGGTAAATTTAAACCGTTTCAATATTTGGCTCTTATTCCCAGTATTTTAGTCGGTGTTATAACCTGTGTTATGCCTCTTATTGCTGATGCACAGGGGATGAATGCGGCACAAAGACTTGTTTTTTATATGATTCTTTCATATGTTTCCGAAACAGTAGGTGCGTTTTTCGGTGGCGGTGGGTATATAGACAACGTCTTTACTCCTAACCCTAACGAAAGAACAGCTTTGTTGGTTTCATCCCGTTTTGCAAGTGACTTGTTCAGGCGATTCCCGGAACAGTTAGCAGGAATTTTATTTGACCTTGTTGCAAACGGTAAAATCAACATTAATCTTACAAAGGTTTTCGCAGGAATGAAATCATTCTGGTGGGTGATTGCTACCGTTCCTGCGGTAATGTGGGTATTTGTAAGTAAGGAACGAGTTCCTCAATCGGAAAAACCGCCTCAGATTGTAAAAGGTATGTTCTCTGTTTTCAAAAACAAGCCATTGCTTATTTACACACTGTCTGGCTTTGTTGACGGTATCAACGTAGGAACGTCCCAATCTCTTTATTATGACAGCGTTTTGAAGTTCAATATGATGTCAACTATAGCGGGTATTCCCGGTATGCCTATTTCTTATGCCAGCTATCCTTGGGCAACAAGATTCAGAAAACGTTTTTCAACTAAAACCTTGTGGCTGTTCCAAAGAGGCTCTATAATAACCTCTGAACTCGGTTTCTTCCTTGTGGGACTTATCGGCGGTAAGAAAAACGGCTTCTACAAGAAAAAATTGCCTATGACAATTGCAATGATGCTGGGTAACAGTCTTGAGATGGTTTTCTACGGTACAAAGAAAATAATCGAAAATGAAATCAATTATGAGGTTCTTGACTATTGCGAATGGCAAAACGGTTACCGAGTTGAAGCAACTGTAAATCTTCTTACAGGCTATATCAATAAAGTCAGAGGAATTGCTTTGACTAAAATTAATACGATGCTTCTTGCAAGATGGGCGGGCTTTGAATCAGGTCTTACTGCGGTGCAAAGCGAAGATACAATGTGGAAAATGTTTATTGCCGCTTTCGGCCCGCAGTTGATATTTGACTTCCTCAGTCTTATTCCTATGTTCTTCTATAATATCGACCAGAAAACAAGAGACAGAATGTATCTGGATTTAGAGCGTACCCGTGCAGCAACAGCCGCAAAGGAAAAGAAATCTCTCGGTGCGGAAGAATAAAAAATATATAAAAAAAGTTTAATCGTCGTTCGTGAATATAGGATAATTAAAAACAAATTGAATATACTATAAAACACTTCTTCTTTTGTGCGGTGTAAATGATACTTATAAAAGCTCTGATAAGAAGAAGTGTTTTCAATTGTTTTAGAATTCGGGACAACAAGACGTAATAAAAATACACTCAGGAGAAATAAATGAACATTACAGGAGCAATTTTTGATTTTGACGGCACTCTTTTTGACTCAATGCACGTCTGGAAGGGGATAAAATATAATTTTTTTGAATCTATAGGCATTAAGCTTACGAAAGAGGATGAAGAAGTTTTTAAGGGTCTTTTCCTTCGCGAGCTTTTTTATCTCGCAATTGAAAGATTTAATTTAAAATATAATTATGAAGAGCTTCTTTCTATGCTTTTTGAGTATATAAAGGGTCGTTATCTTAATGAAACCGAGCCTAAAAATGATATAGTTGAGTTTCTTGATAAGTTAAAATCAAAGGGTGTAAAAATGGGTATAGCAACGGCAACGGGCGAAACGGCTCTTGTTGCTGTGCTTGAAAAATACGGTATGCTTCATTACTTTTCTCCGATTTATTCTACCTATACGGTAGGGGCATCAAAAACAGAATCTAAGGTTTACGACGTTGTGCTTAATGAATTAGGCACAGGAAAAGAAACTACCTGGGTTTTTGAGGATGCCTTATATGCAGCTAAAACCGCTAAAGCTAACGGCTATAACGTGGTAGGTATTTACGATAAAAGTGAGCCGTTACAGGATGAACTCAAAGAAATTGTTGATATCTATATTCACGATTACAGTGAGCTTGATATTGAATAAGGCTTATTGGATTTCAGTTTGGCTTGACGGAACTCAAACCTTCAAAGCAAAATTCTATAAAATGCATTTGGAGTGATGCTTCTAAAATGATTATCAGACTTAATAATACTAAGAAATACTGATATGTAAAAACTCTCTCACTAAAGCGGTGAGAGAGTTTTTTATAATCTTATTTGTCAGACTCGTTACCTATTTCATCAAGCTTTGTTTTTACGGATTTTATAGCTTTATGTATTTCCAAAAGCTCCTTGCGGGAGGAAACACCCAGCTTACCGTAAATGTTGCGGTTATGGTATTTCAAAGTGGTTTCTTTTATATTCATACTTGACATAATCTCTTTGGTAGTGGCTCTGGCAATATATGCATCATAGATTGCTTTTTCTGTTGGAGTCAGATCTTTGAGTCCCAACATATATATTTCAATTCGTTCGGGTGTGACGGTTTCGTTTTCAATGGGTGTTTCTGTTATGCTATCAGATGCAGACGTTTCTTTCTCTGCATATTCCTGTGCCAATTCAACTTTATTAACAATCTCTCTGAGCTTTTGGTTTTCAATTATAACAAGGTGAACACCCAAAAGGAATAATTCGCTGATAATATACGATACGGAAAGAAACTCAAAGTCAATAGCTACAAGCTGTTCTGTAAACCATACACCGATATTCACAAAAACTGCTATGGCAATTATAACAGCGTGAGCTGTTGATGCGATAGTCTTTTTGGATTTTGCACGGATAATAACAGCCACCATAGAGGAGAAATAACCGAACAGATAAACAAGATATATAGGATGAAGCGGTCCGTAAACCTTGACGAGAGCTGAAACGCCGTTAACTACTGCAAAGGATACATCCTTGTAATAGATTGGTAAAATACCCGGACTTGCGGCAATAAGGAACACAACAACGGCAACACCGAAAAGAAAATACGGCAACCTCTTTTTATACGGTGTGTTGGTTACGTTCAAAATTATCATCAGCATAGCAAACGGTAAAAATACCGAGCCGAGATATGAAATTCGGTTTGCCCAAAGTGCCGTTTCCAAGCAAGAGGAATATGCTAAAAATGTGTAGCCGATGTTCACAACCAGCACCGATGAAAACAGCGTGATAAACCAAAATCTTTTTTTACGCACAGAGAAGATACAACCCACTAAAAGAAAAAGTGAGAGAACTGCAGTAGCTCCGTAAATGACAGATAAACTGCTACTTTTATCGCCGACTGCATTGCATCCGGTTAAACTGAATATTAAAAACAGCAAGATAGGTACACCTGCAAAAACCTTTTTCATTTTAATCTCCTCTGACCGAATTCTAATGCCGTATATTGCTAAAAAATCAAATATTTTTCCAAAAACACCTTTTCCCATACTTTTAGTATGGGGTTAATAAGAGTAGAGTATATTATAATCTATAATGTAGTAGTGTAATAATAAATGTATGATTACACCTTTAACTGTAAACATTATATCACCATAGTAATGAATTTTTCAATAGTGGAATGTAACTCTTAATAGAATTACCTGATTTATTACAATGGGGAAGGTAGTGGGCTACCAAGGAAATACTCCCAAAGGAGGAATAAGCAATGAAACATAAGCTTTCAAAACGAATTTTGAGCATCCTGCTCACAATGGTAATGCTCGTAGGGCTATTGCCCACGGCGGCGATCCCCGCTTCTGCGGCAGAGCTCATAGGCAGGGACACGATTTCTTCCGTTGCTATCACGGTGGGGCGTCCCATTGTGGGGGAGCCCCTGGCGAATTGTGTTCCCACGACGACTCTTTGTGACATCACTTGTACATGGGCCGTTCGTGGACTTAAAGGCACTACGGAAGTGCCTGCTTCCACCATTGCCGAGGAAGGAACGACCTACTATCTGGCGATGGTACTGACGCCAAAGCTCGATCTTTACACTTTTGCCACCAGCGTCACGGGTACCGTTAACGGTAATACTGTGACGGTAGAGAGGGTGAGCAGCACCAAAATCGCCTGCATGGTTTCCCTGAAACCGTTGACCCGGGAGACTGAGGTTTCCGTCAGCGTGCCCCAGCCGATCTATGGCGCCATCCCCGGCACCCCCACCGTTACCGGCGGACACACGGTGTCGGACTGCACGTGGTGGAAAAGCACCGAAAGTGCTACTTCTCCCGAAACACAGCTCGGAGAAAACGAAGCGTTTTCCAACGGTTATGACTATTATCTGGAGGCAACGGTGACGGCTGCGTCCGCCTCTCTGTTTGATGAAAGCACGGCGGTTACCGTCAACGGGCAGTCGGCAGAGATCCTTTCCCGAGATTCGGATGCAAATACGATTACATTCCGCTACCATGTGGACAGTAGCGAGGTCATCTATGGTACAGGCATAATTTTTGTGGCTGACGGCAACGGCGGATACTGGCAGCTGGGCTACGGCGATACCCAAACCAATGGCAACGGCTATACCGCCTCCTATGATCAAAGCGGTGTTCTTACGCTGACCAATACCGGCGACAGCGTAATCGGCGGAACCTGCGGGATTCCGGACGAGAGCGGGTACACCGGCATTTATGCCGGCAGCGACTTGACCGTGCGCTTTGAGGGCGATTTCCACTTTGACCTTTCGGGAACGCCGAATACTGCTGCTTATGTCTATGGCATCTATGTTGACGGCGACCTGACCATCATCAACGGGTCTGCCGCTGACTGCACGGTCAGCTTCTCTCCTGCTGAGGGAATCCTTGCCTCCCGTGGCGGCGACGGTATTTACTGTTACGGTGACCTGACCGTCCTCAATGAGAGTAACAACGATTTTGTTCTGAACGCCGATGCCGTAGGCGTTCGTCCGGTGAACGGTGCGGTGAATGCTAACTTCACCAACAACGGCATTAATACTCAGGGCTTTATTACCATCGGTGACAACTGCACGGTGAACGCCACCGCCGCCAACGTGGAGATGTCCGCTGGGGGCACGACCATCAGCCGCGGCATCTACGCTTACCTCGGTCTTTCCATCGGGGAAAATGCTGCGGTGACTGCCACCGGCGGCAATATCAACCCCTCTGAGAGTGCCGAAACTCTGGATATGGGTAATTATCAGTACTGCTATGGCGTGCAGGCTGAGACCGGCAATATAACGGTCAACGGCGGCACCCTGACCGCTACCGGTGGAAACATCGACTTCGGCGACCTTACCGGCACCGGCAACTTCGGCACGGCTTTAGGACAAGACAGCTACGGCATCTATAGTGCTAATATCACACTCAACGACGGTGCCATCACCGCCAAGGCAGGCTACAGCCGCTCCTCTGCTTATGCGAGCAGCAGCCTCAGTTGCGGCATTTTCTGCGGAAACCTGACGGTCAGTGGCGGCACACTTACTGCCACTGCAGACGACGCCTGGTTGGAGAGCACCGGTATTCGGGTTCAGAACAGCCTGAATCAGACCGGCGGAACGGTCAACGGCAAAGGCGGTGTTGCTGTCTGCATCGGAGGCGCAGGTACAGGCTCAAGGGGCATTTATGTTAACACCCTCTTGACCGCCAGCGGTGGCAGCCTGACCGGTACCGGCGGCACTATGGGCAACGTGCTCCCCAGTGTAGGCTTGCAGGCAGGTACAATCGCCCTCAGCGGTACGGCGAAGGTCACCGGCATCGGCGGCCTGGTAACGACTGCAAAAATCGACACCCCGGTGACAGGGTATTCATCCTTCGCCTCCTATCCCGGCGACAGCATCGGCGTGTGGATTTCCAAAAGCCTTACGGTGGACGGTAGTGCTGTTCTGACAGCCACCGGCGGAACCGTGAAGGGAAACTACGAAAAGGCGGGTCAAGCCATGAGCGTGGGTCTCCAAGTTCGCTCGGCGGACGGTTTCACCATCAGCGGCAGTGGCACGGTCGTTGCCTTCGGCGGCGAATCGGACTACGGCAACAAGGGCAACAGCACTAGCGAAAGCAGCTGCGGCATCCATGGCGAAGTACCGTCTCTGACCATTGACGGCACGACGGTCATTGCCACCGGCGGAAAAGTCTGCACGGAAAAAACGTCGAGCGACTATTACACAGGCGGCGTAAGCTACGGCATGTATCTGCCCGGCAGCAGTCTGATGCTGCAAAACAGCGCTCAGCTCACCGCCACCGGCGGCGAAAACCCCAATTACTCCACGAATTCGTCGCGCCCCTCCTATGTCAACGACAGCTACGGCGCCTATATCAAGGGCGACATCACTGTGACGGATTCCGTCCTTACCGCCACCGGCGGTCTCTCTACGAAAGCCGTTGGTCTTTACAACGGCGGCACAGTGACGCTCAGCGGCATGAGCAGCCGTCTCACCGCCTCAGCGGACGATTATCACCAAGACGCTTATTATTATAACGGTAGCCCATACAGCTATGGCGCCATGAACGGCTACGATAGCAATCCCGGCGGTGCTTACACAGTAAACGGCGGCGTTCTAATCCTGCAGGGACAGACCGGAGCTATGGGTTACAAGACGGACAATACCATAACGGCTGGTACGATCACGGCCGGCAGCAGTTGGGACGGCTCCGACGCGGCAAGTATGAGCGGCACCGCCGATTTCTCTACACTTGCCGGCAGCAAATATGTGAAGGCGGACGGCAACGCTGTGTACGTCACCATCAAGGACTGGACCTACGGCGATGCGGCAAGCACGCCTACCTACTCCACCCTTACGGGTGAGCCCACCATCCTCTGGACCGGCACCACCCGCGCAGGTGCGTCTTATTCTTCCGACACAGCTCCCACGGATGCAGGTAGCTACACCGTGACCGTCACCTATCCCGGCGGTCAGACAGGTAGCGCCGACTTCACGGTGGCGCCCAGACCGATCAAATCCTGCGTTGTGACCTTCGACGACTCTAAGCTCACCTATAACGGCTTGGAGCAGACCAAGGGTGTAACCGTCAGCTACAACGGGATAACGCAGGTAGAGGGTGTTGATTATACCGTCACCGGCAAGCAAACCAATGCGGGCACCCATACGATGACGATAACCGGCACCGGCAACATTGAGGGAACCGAAACCGCCAACTTTTACATACGTCAAAAGGAACCCACGGTGGAAGATTTCAACATCCCCGAAATCGTGGAATACGCCTATACCGGTGAGATGGTGGAGCTTCCCCTCCCAACGCTGAAGGAACCATACACAGGCGGCGGCACCATTACTCTGCTTTATGATAGACAATATACACCGCCCTCCGCTATCGGTGAGTATGAGGTGACATTCCGCATGGGGAATGGCACAAACTTCTACTCCAGTTCCTACTTAGAATACGGCACACTAGTGATTAAAGCTGCCGATATTTCCGACATTGTTATTCGTGATCTGGACGCACCTCAGGTGGGCAAGACCCCTGATACGAAAGTATCTTCCGGATATCCCGCCCTCTACTACGTGCTGGATGTGCGTTGGTTGGATGATGAGGACAATGAGGTAAATAGCTTTGAAGAAGGAAAATTCTATACCGCAGAGCTAACTGTTTCCGCCACCTATATCGGCGACGGCAGCGGCAACAGATTTAACTTTACAGATTCTGTCACCGCCTCCATCAACGGCATCGAGGTCAGCGGTGAAGGTAACAGCGTCACCGTAAACGACGACGATACGGTGACCATCCGCTACAAGTTTGCGGCTGCTCCCGCAGGCGTTACTGTCAGCGGTACGGTAACCAGCTTCAACAGCGATACCGATGATATCACCATCGAGCTTTTTGCCGAAGGTAGCACATCGGCAGACTACACCGATACCGTTAAGGGCAACACTGCAGAGTATTCCATTGTAGGCGTTGCCGAGGGTACTTACACTATGAGGGTAACCAAGGCATCCCATGTCACCTGTGAATATACCATAGTTGTCGGTACGGACGATGTTACTCAGGACGTAGAATTGAATCTTTATGCCGATACTAATCTTGACGGTGAAATAGATGTTGAAGATTATCAGGCTCTTGTAAATGCTGTTCTCCAAGACGACCATGAGCAAATCGGAACTGCAGAATATGACGATTTGATTCATTATGACTTAGTAATGGACGGATATTTGAATGTTCTCGATGTATCAATTATGGAACGTATAATTAACGGTCATAAAACAATTGCTCAGGTATATGACGTTAAAAAAGGCGACTATAACTGTGACGGTGAAGCATTCACTGAAAGCGATATTATTGCAATGCAAACAGCACTTTCAGATATTGAAACCAATGCTCCCAAAATGAACACTGCAGAAAAATTCGCCGCAGACGTGAACTACAACGGAAAAGTCGATTCCGACGACCTTGCAATTCTAATTAAAAGATATGGAAATCTGATTGTATAACTAACTGCATTCAATTCTTTCCAAAAATAAAAACAACAAGTCGGCTGAGAAATCAGTCGGCTTGTTGTTCTATTTGTTTGTAGATTTCTAATTGGAAACAATGTGTATTTTACTGCCCACAAAAAGCCGTGTAACGAGAGTTGTGGTAAGAGTGGGGAAACTAACCGTAGAGCATATATCAGCCTTAAATTAGCCTTTCTTTTCCTCTTTGCTGATGTAAAAAACTTTTCTGCATAAGTCAAAGAAAAGCAGAAGAAATAGTTTACTAAAAAACTATGTTAAAAAATATCAGGATTTTTCAAAAAGTATTGCAATGGGATATATTGGTGTGTTAAAATAGCACTAATACAAAATAGCACTTGTGCAAAAACAAGGAGTGTGATTGGAGGTTGTGTTTTGGCTAAGCATAAAGCAATAGGCACTAAACTTGAAATTGTTAAAACAGCAACTCGGTTGATCTGGGAAAAAGGATATACTGCTATGTCTACCCGAACTGTTGCAGCTGAGCTTGATATAAGTGTTGGTAATATAACATATTATTATCCTTCAAAGGATGATTTGTTAAGTATTCTTGTTAATTCACTTTGCAAATTTCAACGAAAGCTCATAGAGGATGAAGCAGAGGACGGAATAAGCTCGGTAATGGCA
>JAZUQS010000107.1:0-10605 GCA_045605825.1 Acutalibacteraceae bacterium | reverse complement strand
CAGCTTGTTGACGTTGTTGACGGCGACGACCATTATGCCTACGGTTATGACAGCTCGGGAAATATAGTTATAAATAAGTACGATAAAACATATTTCGGAAGCTATTCTGAGAAAACCTACACCTACGGTGACAATGAATGGAAAGACCAGCTTACAATCTATAACGGTCAGGCTATTCATTATGACAAAATAGGTAACCCGACCTATTACAAGGGTGCTAATTTAACCTGGTCTGAAGGCAGAAGGCTCGCTTCATACAATAACGGTACTTATTCTTTAACCTTCGCTTACGATTCAAGCGGAAAAAGAATTCAAAAAACCGTAAACGGGAACAAGACAGGGGACGGTACTATGTCTTAATCTATCTACGATAACTCAAACCGCTTAAGCTCAATTCAGAGCAGCTCGGGGCAGTTACTTTACCACTCTTAACACCTTTCAAATCAATAGTTCTTTAGTATAAAAGAGGCTTAATATGAAAAAGTTTAAAATAATATCAATTTTACTGGTGTTTACAGTTTGTATCAGTATTTTATCTACTACACCTGTTACAGCTTCTGCTAATAACGGTACATTAAAAAACATAGACGGTGTTTGGTACTACATGTCGGGTGATACAATCATTAATGATTACGAAGGGCTTGTTCTTTATAGCGGCAACTATTATTACGTCTCAAACGGTCAGGTTGATTGGGGCTTTACCGGCTTAACCTTTTATAATAACGATTGGTATTACGTAAGAAACGGTTGTCTTGACAGTTGGTATACCGGCCTTGTTAATCATATCGGCAGCTATTACTACGTTATCAACGGTTACGTAAGTATGCAATATTCCGGCGTTGTCGAGTATTACGGTGAATTGTATTACGTTGAGAATAGTTATCTGAATTTTTCTAAAAACGGTCTCGTTGAATCAAATGGTGTTTGGTATTATATTACAAACGGTTGGGTGAACAGACATTATACCGGCCTTGCAGAGAATGAATCAGGCTGGTATTATGTGAAAAACGGTATTATAGATTGGAATTATTCCGGTCTTGTTCAATACAATGGTACTTGGTACTATGTTGAAAACGGTCATCTTGATTTCAATTTATCAACCCTTACCGAATATTATGGCACATGGTATTATGTGAATAACGGTGAAGTTGATTGGGATTGTGATACTTTATTTCAATATAATGATTCAAGGTATTATGTGAAAAACGGATCAATAGACTGGAATTACCGCAGTCTTGTCTATTACGGCAATACTTGGTATTATGTTGATGGCGGTGCGGTAGATTGGAGTTATTCAGGTATTGTTTTTTATAATGGTGACTGGTGGTATGTGGAAGAGGGTGTACTACAATCAAGCTTTAGCGGCGAATATCTCGATGCATCCAACAGCAGAACATTTCAAGTAACTAACGGTTGCATTAGCTTTAACGAAACAACTCTTATTTTCAGTGACGGTATTTGGTATTACAACGTAAACGGTGATATCGACTGGAGCTGTGACACGCTTTGCTATTATGGCGATACTTGGTATTACGTAAAAAACGGTACTGTTCAATGGGGTTACACAGGATTAGTTTGTTATTACGATGTTTGGTATTACGTTGAAAACGGTGCAGTTAATTTTAATTTCACCGGTTTAGCAGAGCATTATGGAAGCTACTATTATATTTATGAGGGTACACTTAACCATTCTAAAGACAACTCCCTTATTTTATACAATGATGTTTTATATTATATACAAGATGCCACTGTTAACTGGGGGTACAACGGTTACGCTTGGTACGGTGATACTCAGCATTGGGTAACTAACGGATACGTAATTTAAAATTAATTTTTTAGCATCTCGGCTTTTAAAGTCGGGATGCTGTTTTTCTATAATTATGTATCATTTACACAATAATTTTCTATATATTTTGATGTAATAAACTATTTACTTTTTACAGTCTTTATTGTAAAATATATAGTGCTATAAATATGTGTCGCAGTGCGACCGAAAGGGGATATTATTATGGAACCCGTTTACAAAAGATTATTACTTAAATTAAGCGGTGAGGTGCTTGCCGGTGAGGCAGGTCACGGCTTCGATTTTAACGTTATCGAAGACGTTTGTAAGGCTATTAAAAAGGTAACCGATATGGGCGTTCAGGTTGGTATCGTTGTTGGTGGCGGTAACTTCTGGAGGGGCCGTTCAAGCGGTGATATGGATAGAACAAGAGCCGATAGTATCGGTATGCTTGCAACTGTTATGAATTCTCTTGCTCTTCAGCAGGGCTTTCTTGATATAGGCGTTGAAGCTCGTGTTCAATCTGCTGTTCAGATTACAGGCGTTGTTGAAACCTTTATTCGTGATGAAGCTGTAAGACACCTTGAAAAAGGCAGAGTTGTTATTTTCGCAGGTGGCACGGGTAACCCGTTCTTCTCAACCGATTCAGGTGCTGCTTTAAGAGCTGCTCAGATTAATGCTGACGTTCTTCTTAAGGCTACTAACGTTGACGGCATCTACGATAAGGACCCCAACAAATACGACGATGCAGTTAAGTTTGATACAATAAGCCATAACGAGCTTCTTGAAAGACATCTTAAGGTTATGGATACCGCTGCAGCTGCTATTTGTCAGGAAAACAATCTTCCTATTCTTGTATTTAATTTAAACGATACTACAAATATTTATAAAGCAGTTTGCGGTGAAAACGCAGGTACTGTTGTTTCTTAATTTAAGTTTATAATTTCTAATTTTTATATTCGGAGGTACATTTATGAATACTGTATTCGCAAAAACAAAAGAAAGAATGGAAAAATCTATTAACTCACTCAAATATGAGTACAATTCAATTAGAGCAGGTCGTGCTAACGCTGCAATTCTTGATAGAATTACCGTTGATTACTACGGCTCACCCACACCCATCAACCAGATGGCTGCTATTTCTGTTCCCGAAGCTCGTGTTCTCGCTATTCAGCCTTGGGATATGTCTGCATTAAGTCTTATCGAAAAAGCAATTCTTGCTTCTGATATCGGTATTAATCCTTCAAACGACGGTAGAATTATCCGTCTTGTTTTCCCTGCTCTTACAGAGGAAAGAAGAAAACAGCTTTCAAAAGACGTTTCAAAATTTGCTGAAGATGCAAAGGTTGCAGTTCGTCAGATCAGACGTGATTCAATCGAAAAAATCAAAACTATGAAAAAGAATTCTGAAATCACTGAAGACGACCAGAAGTACGGCGAAGAAGAGCTTCAGAAAATTACTGACGATTTTGTTAAGCGTATCGATGAAATCGCTGCTGCTAAAACAAAAGAGATTATGGAAATCTAAGCTATGGAAAAGAAAATTCCCGAATTTGAGGTTTTACCCCGTCATATAGGCTTTATTATGGACGGTAACGGCAGATGGGCTAAAATGAGAGGTCTTGAGAGAAGTGCCGGTCATGTTGAGGGTGCGAAGGCTTTTCGTAAAATAGGTGAGTACTGTGCCGATTTAGGTATAGAGTACGTAACCTTTTACGCCTTTTCAACTGAGAATTGGAACAGACCTAAAAAAGAAGTTCTTTCTCTTATGAAGCTTTTTAAAGAGTATTTAAGAGAGGGCGACGGCAGACTTGCTGAAAACGAAGTGCGACAAATGAAGCTTCGTTTTATAGGTGAGCGAGAGGGTTTACCTTCAGACCTTTTAAAGCTTATTGAAAGAGCCGAAAAGGAAACTGCAAAATACAATAAGATTACAGTTAATATTGCTTTAAACTACGGTGGTAGGGCAGAGCTTAAGAGTGCTGTTAAAAGCATTGCTCAAAAGGTTAAAGACGGTGAATTATCAGTTGATGATATTACCGAGCAAACTATAAGCGACAACATTTATACTGCAGGTCAACCTGACCCCGATATTATTGTCCGCCCTAGTGGTGAATACCGTCTTTCTAATTTCTTAACGTGGCAATCAGCATATTCTGAATTTTGGTTTTCCGATATTCTTTGGCCCGATTTTACTGAAGAACACGTTAACGAGATTTTATACGATTTTCAAAATCGCAACCGCCGTTTTGGTGGCGTTTGATACTACCCGGTCTTTTTAAGGAGTTTATAAAGTGAAACAGAGAGTTATAACCGGCGTTATTTCTGCCGTGATTTTCATTGGTGCACTTTGCCTGATGAATACAATAGTTTTCCCGATTTTTGTTGCCGCTTTAAGCGTTATTGCAGTTTGGGAAATTGAAAAAGCAGTTGGTTTAAAGAATATGCTTATAATGGTATTAAGCCTTATTCTTTCAGCCTCAATACCGTTTATTGTTCATTTCAAAGCTGAAATTCCCGTTGCGGCTTTCGGTGGCGTATACGTTGTTCTTACGTTAATATTTATGCTGCTTGAGTTTGAAAAAACAAAGTTCGAGCAAGCAATTACCGCAATTTTTGCTTCAGTTTGCGTGCCGTATTCATTCTCGCTTATGATTGTTTTCAGGGATATTAACGAGCATATCGAAGGATATACTAAAATTGACGGTATCTATCTTCTTCTATTCGCATTCTTTGCAGGCTGGATGACTGACATCTTTGCTTATTTTGTTGGTAGCAAGTTAGGTAAACACAAGCTTTGTCCGAAAATCAGCCCCAAGAAATCCGTTGAAGGTGCAATTGGCGGCGTTGTGGGTGCGATACTTCTTAACGTGCTTTTACTTTTTGTTTTCAAAAAATTCTTCTTCACGGAGGAATCAGGTCTTTCTTACATAGCGGTAATATTCTTAAGCATAATTCTTTCTGTAGTAAGTATGTTCGGTGATCTTGCCGCATCAACAATCAAACGTAATTTTGGTATAAAGGATTTTGGTAAGCTTCTTCCCGGTCACGGTGGCATTATGGATAGATTCGACAGCGTTCTTTTTGTAATGCCCGTACTTTATTCCGCAATTTATTTTATTAACGCATTTTAATTAGTTATGAAAAGTATTAATTTATTAGGTTCAACCGGTTCAATCGGTGTTCAAACATTAGACGTAGCAAGAGCCCACGGTTATAAAATCGAGGCTCTTGCCGCATATTCTGAAATAGATGGAATTGAAAAACAAATAAGAGAATTTAAACCCCAATACGCCGCTCTCGTTGATGAAAAAGCAGCCCAAAGCTTAAAAACAAAGGTTGCTGATTTAGACGTTAAGGTTTTAAGCGGTATGGAGGGCGTTTGCTTTTGTGCCGCAGAGGCAAAAGGTGAAATTACTCTTAACTCAGTTGTAGGTATGGCAGGTTTAAAGCCGACCCTTGATGCAGTTGAGGCAGGTAAAACTATTGCTCTTGCTAATAAAGAAACTCTTGTTGCGGGTGGTAGTCTTGTTACTGATGCCGCTAAAAAGAATAACGTTTCAATTTTACCTGTAGACAGTGAACATTCCGCAATCTTTCAATGCCTTTTAGGCAGCCCTTCGAATAAAGCCCTTAAAAGAATTATTCTTACGGCTTCGGGTGGTCCCTTCTTTGGCAAAACGAAAGAGGAATTAGAAAAGGTTACTCTTGCTGATGCTCTTAAGCATCCAAGCTGGAGTATGGGTCAAAAGATTACAATCGACAGTGCAACAATGTTCAATAAAGGTCTTGAGCTTATTGAGGCCGTTTGGCTTTTTGACGTTAGTCCTGAAAAGATTGACATTGTTGTTCATAGGGAAAGTATCGTTCATTCTCTTATTGAATATGACGATAACTCTGTTATTGCTCAGCTCGGTCACCCTGATATGAGATTGCCGATTCAGTTTGCGATAACTTATCCAGAAAGATTTCCCTCACCTGAAAAACAGCTTGATTTATGGGAAGTTGGAAATCTTACTTTTTATAAGCCTGACTATGAAAACTTTCCTTGTATGGATATTTGCCGTAACGCAATTATGAAGGGCGGTCTTTTTCCTGCTGCAGTTAACTGTGCAAATGAAGAAGCAAACCTTCTTTTCAGACAGGGTAAAATTTCATTTAACCAAATTCCTGAGCTTATTGTTGCTGCAGCTGAGTATACTAATAAGGTGAAGGACTATACCTTACAAGACGTTTTTGATACAGATGCTCTTATGCGTGAAAAGGTAAGAGAGATTGCATCTGTTTAATATTTTTCGGAGGTGTCTGAAATAGATAATTTCAGTATCGGTGCTATTTGGAGTAGCGTTTGGCCGTTTTTATTAGCAATATTTCTTTTTGGTGTTATAATTGCAATTCACGAATTCGGTCATTTTTCATTTGCAAAGCTTTTTAATGTTAAGGTTAACGAGTTTTCTTTGGGTATGGGCCCGAAAATTTTAAAAAAGAAAAAGGGTGAAACCTTATATTGCCTTCGTCTTTTGCCAATAGGTGGCTTTGTAAGTATGGAGGGTGAGGATGAAGAAAGCACCGATGAAAGAGCCTTTAACAACAAACCTGCCTGGCAGAGATTTATAATCGTTGCCGCAGGTGCAATATTAAACCTTATTTTAGGTATGATTGTTGTTGGCATTTGTCTTTCCTGCAGCGACCTTGTAGGTACCCGTACCGTTCATAGCTTTATGGAAAATGCTGTAAGCTCTGAGCACGGTTTACAGGTTGGCGATGAAATCATTAAAATCAATAATACTCACGTTTATTCTTTTAAGGGTATTTCCTTTAATATGGTGCGTGACGTTGATAACAAGCTCGATATTACCGTTAAAAGAAACGGCGAGAAGCTTCTTTTAAAAGACGTTGAGTTTTCACAGTTTGAATATGAAGGCCGAAAATACATTCAGCAGGATTTTATTATCGTTGGTGAATATCCAAGTGTTAAAAATGTTCTTGTGAATACCGTGCTTGATTCAGCATCAATCGTACAAATGGTAAGGCTAAGCCTTGTTGATTTAGTAACAGGTAAATACGGCATGAAAGAGGTTTCAGGCCCTATTGGTACAATTTCTGCTATAGCCGAATCCACGGCAGAGCCTGAAAGAATTCAAGATAAGCTTTTAACGGCATTGAATTTCTTATCAATGATTACTATTAACGTTGGTATGTTTAACTTACTTCCTATACCTGCACTCGATGGTGGCAGATTGTTCTTTATAGTTATTGAAATGATAAGAAGAAAACCCATCCCTGCAAAAAAAGAAGGATATATTCATGCGGCAGGTCTTGTGGTTTTACTAGGGTTTATGTTAATAATTTCAATCAGTGATATTATAAAACAGTTTTAAATTTTAAAATTACGGTGTTTATTATGATTAGAAGAGTTTCAAGACAAGTTAACGTAGGTAACGTAAAAATAGGTGGGGATGCACCTATTGCAATTCAGTCAATGCTCAACGTTCTTTCGAGTGATTATGAGGGTAACCTTGCCCAAGTAAAAGAGCTTGAAGAGGCTGGGTGCGAAATCGTCAGAATGGCTGTTCCTGATATGGAAGCGGTAAAGGTTTTAGGAAAACTTAAAGAAAATACAAATATTCCTCTTGTTGCCGATATTCATTTTGATTACAGACTTGCCCTTGAAAGTCTTAAAGCGGGCGTTGATAAAATAAGAATCAACCCAGGTAACATCGGCTCTGCTGAGCGTGTAGCTGCAGTTGCTGATGCTTGTAACTTGAAAAATGTTCCTATCAGAATAGGCGTTAATTCAGGCTCAGTTGAAAAGGACTTATTAGAAAAATTCGGTGGTGCAACTCCCGAAGCAATGGTTGAAAGTGCGTTCCGTCACGTTAAGTTGCTTGAAGATTGCGGTTTTTATAACACGGTTATTTCTATTAAATCTTCAGACGTGGAAAATATGGTTAAGGCATATTCTCTTGTTGCAGAAAGATGTGATTACCCCTTGCATCTCGGAGTAACGGAAGCGGGTACAGAAAGAAGCTCTTTAATTAAATCCTCTATTGGTATTGGTTCACTTTTGTTAAACGGCATTGGTGACACAATAAGAGTTTCTATTACAGATACACCCGTTAAAGAAATTTATGCCGCAAGAGATATTCTTAAAGCTATCAACGTTAGGGTGGAAACACCACAAATTGTTTCTTGTCCCACTTGCGGAAGAACTAAAATCGACCTTGTTTCTTTAGCAAATCAAGTTGAAAACGCAGTTAAGAATATTAAAAAGCCCATAAAAATTGCTGTTATGGGTTGCGTTGTTAACGGCCCCGGTGAAGCAAAGGAAGCCGATATCGGCGTTGCAGGCGGTGACGGTTGTGGTGTTATTTTTAAAAAAGGTGAAATATTACGAAAGGTTAATGAAGATGAAATCGTCAAGGCTCTACTTGACGAAATCAAAAAGATATGATGTATAATTTTTTGGAAATTTTCGGTGAATACATAGCTACTGAAAAGTACAGAAATATGCTTAAAAATACTATGTTTACCGATTTAGTTATAAATAAAGAAGATTTGCATATTAAAGCACTTCTTCACGTTGATATTTTTGATAATATTATGTGTTTAAAAGCGGTTGCAAATGAGATTAAAGCCGCTCTTAAATTTAAAAGTGTTGAGTTTGAATACGTTTTACCGCCTGAAGCACTGACAGAAAAATGCTTTCCTATGCTTTTGAAGGTAGTAAGGGTAAACGTACCCCAGACTAACGGCTTTTTAGATTCAATTGAAACTAATTTTGACGGTGAAACCTTTACAGTTAATTTTCTTAAAAGCGGTAGGGATATTTGTAAAAATGCAGGTGCAGACAAATATCTTGAAGAATATATTTTTATTCACTTTAACCGTAAGATCACAGTAGCTTTTGAAGGTAAGGATTGCGACGAAAACGAGTTCTTACGTAAGCAAAAAGAGATTGATGAGGCTAATATGAGTTCAAGACCGACGACTATGCCTCAGTATGAAAATTTTGAGGGTATTCCTCTTGATTTTAGCACCGTTAAACCTGTTTTTGGTAATTTTAAATATGCTAAACCTAAAGCAATGAGTGAGATAAAATTTGGTGACGAGGAGTACGAAAAATCTCAAGTTCTTGTTTGGGGTGAAATCTTCAAATACGAGGTCCGTGAAAACAAAGACGGTACCAGATACATTATTGATTTCTGTATTACAGATGACACGGGCTCTTTTTGTTGTAGCCTTATTGATGCAAAGGAACAGCTTGAATACGTTAAGGAACAGCTAAAAGTCGGCTTAACCGTTATCGTAAGAGGTATTCTTTCGTATAATGATTTTAAGAAGGATCATATAATAAGACCCAATTCTATTGCAACTATTTCAAAGGTGGAATTCACCGATGAAGCCGTTGAAAAACGTGTTGAACTTCATTTACATACGAATATGTCTGCAATGGATGCTATGAGCAGTGCTAAGTCTATTGTCAAAAGAGCTATGAAATGGGGTCATAAGGCGATTGCAATTACTGACCACGGTTGCGTTCAGGCTTTCCCCGAGGCTTGTAACACTGCAAGAGGCTCGGGATTTAAAATTATTTACGGTTGCGAATGTTACCTTGTAAATGACTACAACGAAGATGGTTCTAAAAAGTCCCTTGAAGAAATTAAGGCTGATAAATACTATCATTGTATTCTTCTTGTTAAAAACAAAACAGGTCTTAAGAATCTTTATAAGCTTGTTTCTGCTTCTAATATTGATTATTTCCATAAAAAGCCCCGTATGCCTAAAAGCCTTATTAATGAAAGACGTGAAGGTCTTATTATTGGTAGTGCTTGCGAAGCGGGTGAGCTTTACCGTGCAATTTTAGCTGGGGAAAGTAAAGAAAAGCTTATTGAAATTGCTTCTTTCTATGATTATCTTGAAATTCAGCCAACTGGTAACAACGAATTTATGATAACCAAGAATGAAGGCGAATACGATAAAATCAATTCCTATGCGGATATTGAAAACATCAACCGAATGATTATAAATCTCGGTGATGAGTTAGGTAAAAAGACCGTTGCTACCGGTGACGTTCATTTCCTTAATAAAAATGATGCAAAATACAGAGCAATTCTTCAGGCAGGTCAAGGTTTTAGTGATGCTGATAATCAAGCACCATTGTACCTTAAAACAACAGAAGAAATGTTACAGGATTTCGCCTATCTCGGTGAAGAAACTGCAAAAGAGGTTGTTATTACCAACACTAATATTATTGCAGATATGATTGAGCCGGATATTCTTCCTATTCCTGACGGTACTTTTAACCCTGTAATTCCCGGTGCTGAAGAGGATTTAACTAAATGCTGTTGGGATAGAGCAAAGGAATGGTACGGCGATCCTGTACCCGAGGTTGTTGCTGAAAGACTTGATAAGGAGCTTAAATCAATTATAGCAAACGGCTTTGCAGGTCTTTATATGATAGCCCGTCTTCTTGTTAAGCATTCCGAAGAATGCGGTTATTACGTCGGTTCCCGAGGCTCTGTTGGTTCATCCTTCGTTGCTATAATGGCGGGTATTTCAGAGGTAAACCCCTTACAACCTCATTACCGTTGTCCCGAATGTCAGCATTCCGAATTCTTCTTACACAATGAGGTTGGCTCGGGCTTTGACTTACCGCCTAAAAACTGTCCTCAATGTGATACACCTATGGTGCGTGACGGCCACGATATTCCTTTTGAAACCTTCCTTGGCTGCTACGGTGATAAATCTCCTGATATCGACCTTAACTTTGCTGGTGAATATCAAAGCCAATCCCATAGGTATACAGAAGAGCTTTTCGG
>JAZUQS010000106.1:0-8976 GCA_045605825.1 Acutalibacteraceae bacterium | reverse complement strand
ACTTTTTTCTTTTCTTTTTTACTCATTAGACTCCCCTCCTATCAACCTTTATAGCCGCCGGATACAGAAGCTCCCTCTTCCTGAGCCTTCTTTTCCGTAACCTCGGCACGCCGTTTAAGAACCTCCATAACGAGATTCTGTTTCTTGTTATCGTAATCCCAGAAAAGATACGGAATCGTCATAAGGAAGAAGCCTATTGCATCAACAATAATCGGCACAACAACTATATTTCTTCTTGAACCGTCAAAGAAGAGAATTTCCCAGTTACTGTTAAAGCCGTATTTAAGCAAGAAAATAGGAATTATAAGACCAACGAAAGACGTAATAGGTCCTGTAAACCAACCGAAAATTCCTGCAAAACTTTCAAGACGCTCTCCTGAAAGATACATCTGATAGTCGTTAATACGTACACCCATATCGTGACCCGCAGTTGTGGGAACTGTCTTTGTCATTTCCATAAAGAAGAGAACAACAACGCAGATTGTACCGCAAAGGGCAAGATTATCACCGAGAGTCCACATAGAAACGGCAATAATAACGTTACCGATTGCACGGCTCAATTGATAGAAAATCATAATCTGCTTGTATGAAAACCTCTTGAGGAAATAAGGCGATAATAAATCGGGCGGTGTACCCGCAAACGAAATAAGGGCAACCAATAATGAATAAGGAAGGCCGCTTAAACGGAAGGTGTAGAAATAAAGAATTGTTGCAAATGGCAACATACCGTTGCCGAGAGAGTCAATAAGACCTACAACCGTGTTTATAAGTAAGTATTTATTTTTGAGAACGCCAAGCATACAGTCCCAGAACTTAATCTGCACCTTCTTCTCAATAGGCGGTTGGGGAATTCTTTCTTTAATTCTGCCTGCAAGACCCATCGTAAATGCGGCAGAAATACAGAAGGTTATCGGGATAACAAATCTATAGAAATTAATATCTGCCCATTCATGACGAAGAGTACCTACGATAGCAGGAAGAATGATTGCAAGAATTGAGTTAAAAATATGAGAAAGCTTAACGGGATAGCTACGTATAAGAATTCTTTCCTGAAGATTAGGGCTTATTCTCTTTGAGCATTCCTCAAGCACGTTCCCGAAGCCGAACACGTTATAAGTAGCGAATAAAAGGTTTGCAACCCATACACGAGTAGCAACGTCAGCAATATTATAAACGGGAAGCCAACCGATAAGGATAACCATTATACATTTAGGCACAACGTCACAGTAAAGACTGTATTTATATCTACCGTATTTGGGCAAAAGCTTTTTACGCCAGAAAATGTTACGTGCACCGACCCAACCTGTGTACAGAAAATGCGTACCAAAGGTTTTAAAGCAAGCGGTTGCATTCATACCCTCAAAGCTATTAAGCATAGTAATAAACGCACCCGATTGATCAAACAGCCTTGAATAGTCAAACAGCAAGGTTGAAATACCAAAGCCCATCATAAGACCGTAAACAAGATAAACCTTTTTCTCCGTCTTTTTCGGTAAGAAGCCAAGGTTATCACAAACGTACCACCAGATAAGTGCGGAAACATAACCTAAAGGCATATTTAAAAGACCGATAACAGAGAACGTTAAATACGGTAATTTGTAATGGTGCATAATAAGGAAACAGCTTGACCAAAAGCCTATATACTCAAGAGTTTTTGAGCCTGCATAGTTTGCACCAACACCAATAACAACGTCTTTATACTCTTTATACGGAACATAGTTACCCTCGGCAGGTGTATTCCAATGCTCTTTAAAATCGCCGAACAGGTTTTTTGCCTTGTCGATTACTGAAGTTTTTTCTTCATTAGCCATAAAGCGACGTTACCTCCTCAAATCATTTGTTTAATTTTAACATATTAATTCCAGTATAACAATTAGCAAAAAGACTAAAAACACCTGCCCTTTTTTGACAAGGACAGGTGTATGGTTTTTAGCCTATAAGCAAAGCTTTTTATTTTTATCAATATTTATCAACGTTTTCAACATCAAGAGTGAAAACAATTGCACCGCCTATTGCAACCTCTTTTGCAAAATCATCTTCACGAAGACCTGTGCCGAAGCCACTTGTTGAGGTTGTTGTTTTCGTTCTTTTCTGTGAATGCTCCTTGATTATAGCTTTTGCTTTTGACACGCTTTCATCCTCGGCACCAATAAGAAAAGTTGTATTACCGACCATCAAAAAGCCGCCGGTTGTGGAAAGCTTTGTTACTGTAAAGCCCTCCTTTGTGAGTGATGAAGAAACAACTGCACTATCATCATTATTAACAATTGCTATTAAAAGTTTCATAATATATTCCTTTCAATTACTGATATTAAAGTTTAGGTAGTATCATATTCTTACTCTTTTTATCAAGCTTATTAACATCTGGTATTTCGTAACGGTTATCGTTTGCATCTTTTATAAGCACTCTGCCGTCATAAAGAGGCTTTATTGCCGTAAGATGATTACGGATTTCAAAGGTGCATATACCTTTATCGGTTTCTGCTGTCCACATCCATATTTTAAACCGTTCACTCATTTTAATAAACCTTGTAATTCTCGGCATCATATAATACTCTCTCAGGCAGTTTTCAACAACCGCCTTTGATTCGGGCATAAGGTCATCAACGTTACGTATAACACCGATTTCGTTACCCTCTGAATCCATAAGAGCAATATATTTATTAAGACCTGTTATGGGAAACATTCGGTGAAGCTCAAGCTCGGTGAATTTTTCCCCCGTATAAAACTCTGCATCAACGAAGATTTTGTCATTTTCCGTTAACCTTATTTCAGAGCCTTCAATATATCTGGGCATTCAACTCACCTCACTCAAAATTCTCTTCAGCTTTTCGTTTCTGAAGCTGTTCACCCATAGACTGAATTTCTACAAGCTTATAATATTTACCCTTTTGCTTTAACAGCTCTTCAGGTGTTCCGCACTCAATAATTTCTCCCTTGTCTACAACCACGATTTTATTGGCTTTTCTAAGGGTCGAAAGTCTATGAGCAATCATCAAGGTTGTTCTGCCGCTTATAAGGCGTTCAATAGCACCCTGAATAAGATGCTCCGTTTCAGAGTCAACCGCAGCAGTAGCTTCGTCAAATATAAGTATACTCGGGTTTTTAAGAACCGCACGGGCAATTGAAACTCTTTGACGTTCACCGCCGGAAAGACCGACTCCCCTTTCACCTAACATTGTATCATAAGCATCGGGAAGCTTTGAAATAAAGCCGTGAGCATTTGCAACCTCGGCGGCGTGAATTACCTGTTCAACGTGAACGTTACCGCTACCGAAAGCAATATTGTTGAAAATCGTATCACGGAACATTAAAGGCTCTTGCTGAACGTAACCGATTGAATCACGGTAATACTTCATATCAACATTTTTAATATTTTCACCGTCAATAAGAATCTCGCCGTCGTAATCGTCATAATATCGCATAATAAGATTTATCAAGGTGGATTTACCCGAACCCGTTGTACCTACTATACCGACGATATCGCCCGGCTCAATAGTAAGATTAATATTTGAAAGAACTTTCTTTGAACGGTCAAAAGCAAAATTCACGTTTTTGAATTCGATTTTACCTTTCATTCTCTCAAGCTTATTACCTTCACCAAAATTATGTTCAGGCTCTGCATCAATAATATCAAGAATCTTTTCTGCAGAAGCTAAAGTATTTTGATACGTATCGCTCATATTCGCAAAGAAGTTTACGGGATTGTAAAACATACTCGCATATGAAACGAAAGAAACAAGAAGACCTAAAGAAATTTCACCGTTACCGTCAATAACCATTCTTCCGCCTAAAAACCAAATAACAATTGAACCGCAGGTTACAAGGAAGGTTATAAGCGACGGAAAAACTGCTGCAGGAACTGCAACCTTTTTATCTTCTTTATACCACTCGTCGCAATATCTTTCGAATTTCGATATAGTTTCTTTTTCATTCGTAAAGGCTTTAATAACTCTTACACCGGGGATTGAGTTTGCAAGAACAGTTGAGATCGAAGCACTTCTTCGCCACAATCTCATATATTTAGGTCCTATTATTTTACCGAACATACGCCCTGCAATTACAACAACAGGAACAGGAATAAGGGAAAACAGTGCTAATTTCCAGTTCATGCCAAACATAATAACTACAAGACCCGCAAGAGTAAACCCTTGAACAACCGCCTCTTGAGTTATCTTCATAATAAAGGTTTGAATAACTCCTGCATCGGAATTCACCCTATTAATAACGGAACCGGTAGATATTTTATCATAAAAGCTCAAGGGAAGATATTGTGCTTTTTCGTATATATCTTTTTTCAGATTAAGGGTTATTCTGTCACCTGCAAGACGCAATCTATATGAGCGAAAACCGTTCATTACGTATTGAAGAATATATATTCCTAAAAGTGCTGCAAGTACTTTTACAAGCATCGCGGAATCTTTTCCGGGAATAACTTCATCAACCATAATTTTTGTTATATACGGTGGAACTAAAGAAAGAGCAGTTGCTATCACCGAAAGAAACATACAAACCAAAAGTGATTTCTTTTCGGGTATAACGTATTTTGCAAATTTTGTAACGAGTTTACCTTTGCCTGAACAGTTAATGCATTCAGCCTCCGGGTTTGGTAATTTTCTTCCGCATTTTGGACAAAAGCAACGTTGCTTATGGTAAACGGATTTAACTGTTTCGGCTTCGTCATCAATATCTGCACCGCCGTTTACCGCATTAACAAAAACAGCTGCCGCATCCGCAACCTCTGCCGCCGCATAAGAAAATCGCAACAGAATTTGTTTTTTACCGTCTTTAAATTTAACCTTAAAAACAGCGTTTCCGTAAAGCCTTTTTACGTCAGCTACCTCTATTTCATTGAAATTTACAGAAAGAAAACCGTTTTCGTAGCACTCATCAAAGGCTACTATTTTTTCTCTTGTAAATACCATCATAGAGTCACCGTATTTACCCTTAAGATTCAAATCACCAACAACAATAAAAAGAGCATCTCCCTCTTTAAACATTTGTTGATACTGGTTCTCGTACTGTTTGGGTATAGGCTTATTTGTTATTTCTTTCATATTTTGTTCACCCCTGAACAATAGCCGACGGGAGTCGAACCCCGTACACCTATAGAAATAGGCGAATAGCTTTCACTATTCGCCTACATTATAGCAATTAATTTTAAAATGTAAATGGGTTTAGAAAATTTATTTTCAGTGTTTGCTTTTTTCGTCACGCTCACGGATAACAAACCTTACGGGTGTCCCCTCAAGACCGTAAACCTCACGTATCTGATTTTCAAGATATCTTTGATAACTGTAGTGGAAAAGCTCCGCATTGTTAACAAAGCAAACGAACGTTGGGGGTCTTGTAGAAGCCTGAGTCATATAGAAAATTTTAAGACGCTTGCCCTTATCTGTTGGGGGCTGAACTCTCAAGGTTGCCGCCGCAAGAATTTCGTTAAGCTGACCCGTTTTAATTCTCATAGCATTCTGAGTATCAACGAATTTAATAAGCTCGTAAAGTCTTTCCAAACGCTGACCTGTTTTTGCAGAAATGAAAATAATAGGTGCAAAAGACATAAACGAAAAGTCTTTCATAAGCTGTTTACGGTAAGAATCCATTGTTTTACCGTCCTTTTCATAAGCGTCCCACTTATTAACGGCGATAATACAACCCTTGCCCTGCTCCAAGGCCCTGCCAGCTACCTTGCTATCCTGCTCGGTAAAGCCCTCAAGAGCATCAATCATAATAACGCAAACGTCAGCTCTTTCAACAGCCATATCAGTTCTTAAAACGCTGTATTTTTCAACTGCATCATCAATTTTCGATTTACGTCTTAAGCCTGCAGTATCAATAAACATAAACTTACCGTAATCATTTTCGACAAAGCTATCGGTAGCGTCTCTCGTTGTACCTGCAATATTTGAAACTATCATACGGTCTTCACCGATAATTTTATTAACAAGTGAAGATTTACCAACGTTGGGTTTACCTATAACTGCGACCTTAATATATTCGTCCTCGTCATTTTCCTCGGAAAGATATTCCTCAGGAAGATGCTTCAACACTTCATCGAGAAGGTCACCTGTGCCATGTCCGTGAACAGATGAAACAGGTATGGGGTCACCTAATCCTAAATTATAAAACTCGTATAACTCAGCTGGTGGACCGCCTAAGGAGTCGCATTTATTAACGGCAAGAACAATAGGCTTACCGCTTTTTTGGAGCATTGAAGCAACCTCTTCATCAGTTGCAACAACGCCGTCACGAACATCAGTTACAAATATAATTACGTTTGCACTGTCAATAGCAAGCTGAGCCTGACGGCGCATCTGCGAAAGAATAATATCGTTAGAATAAGGCTCAATACCGCCTGTATCAACAAGCATCATATTGTGACCTAACCACTCGCAGTCACCGAACAATCTATCACGGGTAACGCCCGGTTTATTGTCAACAATTGCAAGTCTTGTGCCTGTAAGTTTGTTAAAAAGAGTTGATTTACCAACATTTGGTCTACCTACGATAGCTACAACAGGTCTTGCCATATTAAGCACCTCCGTTAATCAATTTATCAAGAAGCACTGCACCGTCTGATTCAACTGCAGTTACTTTAACATTCAAAAATTCCGATAATTCCTCAATTGTAACATCGTCAAGGAATTTGTCACCCTCGTTTCTTAAAGAAACTCTGGGTATTAAAAGCTCGTCACCAAAATCAAGATTTTTTAATTGATTTTTGTAATCCTGACCGGTAATAAGCCCTGCAACAGTTACGGTATGACCGAAAAAGTCATTTTCTATTTTAGCAACATTTATCTTCAAGCCTTTGAATTTTTCTTCTGCCATTTTTGCTAACTCGCACAAAAGCTCATAAGCCGCATAACCCGTTGCAATAGTAACTTTTCTGTTAATTTCTTTCGCATCTTCATTCTCAAGTGCATCTAAGAATTCATCTTTTAACAATGCACAAACACCAACACCGTTATCAAGCTGTGAAAACTCGCCGTAATAAGCGGCAGAAGGCAATTCTCTTTCGGCTATTAAATAAAACTCATCTGAAGCGTATGCTAAAATTTCACCATTATTATAAAAAGAGAAATGCGCATTAAACTCGTCAATTATATCAATAACCTGTGATGCTTCCTCTTTTGTATAAGTTCTTAAGGGGTACAGCCCTTCACGGTATTTCGTAAGGCCTACGGGCACCGCCGCTATACTTTTTACGCTTGGGTAACGCTTTGCTAATTCTTCAAGAGAAAATCTTAATTCATCACCGTCGTTTATCCCGGGGCAAAGCACAAGCTGAGTATTCATACTGATACCGTTTTCGGAAAACCTGTCAATAATTTTAAGACTCTCCCCTGCAAAACGGTTTTTCATCATTTCGACCCTTAATTCAGGATTCATTGTATGAACAGAAATATTCACGGGTGAAATATGCATATCAATTATACGCTGAACTTCTCTTTCACAAAGACCGGTAAGAGTAATATAATTACCGAAAAGAAAAGACATTCTTGAGTCGTCGTCTTTAAAATACAACGTATCTCTCATACCCTCGGGCATTTGGTCAACAAAGCAAAAAACACATTTATTCTTGCAAGAATGTTGCTTGTCCATAAGATAAGTTTTAAACTCAAGTCCTATATCTGCAAATTCATCACTTTTACGGATATTAAGGTTGATAAGCTCGCCGTTTCTTAATACTTCAACATTAAGCTTTTTAGCCTGAATATAAAAACGGTAATCAAGCACGTCAAAGATTTCGTGAGAATTTATTTTCAAAATTTCATCATCAGGCTTAAAGCCTGCTTTAAAGCCGTAAGACCCTTCAATAACACTTTCAACTTTTACTGACAAATCCTCACCACCTTTTTAATGCGAAAAAAGTCCAATAGGGCGGGGAGATAACTCCCACCGCCCTTTGAAAAACAAATTAACTATTACAGATTATTCTACTTCGATAACCTGTTTGCCGTTGTAGTAGCCACATGCTGTGCAAACTCTGTGCGGTCTCTTGTAATCGCCGCATTTGGGGCACTTAACAAGTGCTGCTGCATCCATTTTCCAAACGTTGGATCTTCTTTTGTCACGTCTTGCTTTGGAAACTCTTCTCTTAGGTACTGCCATGAGTACTACCTCCTATTTAAATATACACATTAATCATCCAAAAGCTGTAAAAGAGCTTCCATTCGCGGATCGATTGGAGCTTTACAGTCACATTGGGATTTGTTAAGGTTCTTGCCACAAGTGGAGCAAAGGCCCTTACAATTTTCGTTGCAAAGGTATTTTGAGGGAAGAGCGAGATTAACATCTTCCTCAACAAGCTCGTCAAGGTTAAGTCGCATATTGGGCACCTCGAGGAAATCGTCGTTATCGCCACTTTCGAGGTTAACAACGAGAGTATGCTCAACAGGGAATGAGAACTGCGAAATTACATTCTCCGCACAACGATCGCAAGGAGCTTCGTATTTAAGTGCGGCACTTGCCTTGAGATTAACAATACCTGCCTTGTTTTCAACACAACCCGAAACCCTTACAGGCTCAGCAATGGGGTTAAGGCCTGATACCTCAATTCCGTTCAAGGACATTTCGTAATCAAAGGGAACCTTTAATCCATCGGTATTAAAAACTGATTCAAGTTCGATAATCATATACTATACCTCTCAACATACCCAAGTATTATATTATCTAAATCGTATTTTGTCAATAAGAAAAGTTAAAAATTTACACAAAATAATCCCCTCTTTGCAGAGGGGATTTAAAAATCTCATCAGATTTTCTGTGCGTTCTCAAAAAGAGCTGCAGGAAGCTTTGCTTCGTCTTCGGAAACTGTGAAAACGATGTCAATTTCATTTTCTGCAGATACTTTGCTGAGCTTGTTTATAAGAGCAGCAAAAGCATCATAATCTCTGCCAACAATTTTGAATGTTGCATCAACGAAAATTTCTGTAATATCGTGGTCCTGAGCAATAACGCCACATACCATAC
>JAZUQS010000105.1:0-8447 GCA_045605825.1 Acutalibacteraceae bacterium | reverse complement strand
CATTTGTTGCAATGCATTTTACACCAAATTCTTGTGCTAATTGATGCAACAATGGATTGATCTCTGCTTGCTCTTGAAGACCTTGATTTTGGATTTCTATGTAATAGTTTTCAAGCCCAAAGATATCAAGAAAACGTTCTGTTGTTATGGTAGCATCTTTGTATGCAACGATGACATCAGTAACACTTTGAGGTTCAAAATTGAACTCGAATTTAGGTCCGACAAAAGTGCCGAAGTTAAAAAGCATAAATAACGTAACAAGTACGCTTTGCCAATATTTGCCTTTAAAAAGGTCGTTGCCGCCGAATAACGCTTTTCCGCGTTGTTTTAAAGCTTTTCTATCCATAATAAACCTCCTGATAATTATTTTGCCTTTATTCTGTAAACCTTTACGCCATGAGGAGAAACGGTTTCAGTAATTGCATCAGTAAGAGTGAAGCTTACGTTGTCCCAAAGCTCTGTTACTTCAAATTCTTTAGCAAAGGGAAGAGTAACGTATGGGTCATTGTGGAGCTTGTAAACTGGTAAATTAAATGTTTTCTCTGTGTTTGATTTATTTAAGAAGCAAACGGCAAGCTCGTTGTTTTCAAGGGGTTTAACGAGTATGTCAGTTAAACCGTCGGTGAAAATTCTTTTTGCCTGCAAGCCTAAACTATCCTGATCAATAGCAATAAGATTTTTATTTTTAAGAATATCGAGAACTTTGTTGTCGATATCAACTGTACCGTCATCTTTTATGAATTCTCTTATATCGTTACCTAAAATAAGGGGAGCCGCCATCATACACCAAAGAGAAAAATGAGTCTTATTTTCTTCCATTGTAAGCTCACCAACGCCAACCTCAAGCATATCGGGGTCATTCCAACTACCGATACCTGAATGCTTGTAAAGCCTTACGTTGAATTCATAAATAAGAATCATTGAAGCCCAGGTGGGTTTGATATCGGGGGTTGTTCTCCAAAGGTTACCCGCTTTCATACCCCATTTCCATGGCTGGTTAATACCCCATTCGCAAATTGAGAAGCAAATAGGCTTTTCAGGTGTGCCGTTTTTCTCTGCAAATTCCTTTGAAGCTCGTTTTAACTCGTTACCCATCTTAACGTACTGCCTTTGAGCAGAGTCCATACGAGAAGCAACGGGGTTATAAAAACGCAAGGTGTTAACGCCTTTTTTAAGAGTAACAACAATCTGCAATCTTCCGTCGGGTGTAAAGCCCTTTGACTGAGGGAAGTAGCAATCGTATTCTTTATCATTATTAACCTGACAAACAAGGAATTTCTTTATATTTCCGCCTTTTCTGAAAACGATAGTAAGATTATATTCGCCGTCTTCGGGGACTTCAATCGTGTCAAAATGAAGCTCACCTAAGCCACCGCAAAGACTACTTACTATAAATCCGCCTTCAACCTTTTCATCGGCAACAACCTTCGCACCCTTTTTCACAATACCGTGAGAAGCGTACATATCAATAAAATCATTTTCGCCGGGCTTGCCGATAAGGATTTTGATTAAAGAGGGTGCAACTGTGGGAATTGTTTCGTTGTGACAAAAGTCATATTTAAAATATTCAACGCCCCATTCGGCTAAAGTGTCTGCATCAATAGCTTCGTTATATAAACTTGCAGGTAAATCCTCGCAGGTGAGAGTACCGTTTGAGGTGTAAAGACCAACCTTGAAGCCCATACCGTTAATTTCATCAATAAGAGGCTTCATTCCTCTTGGAAAACGTGTCAAATCGCCTTGTAGTTTACCGTCAGCAGTTCTTAATGAGCTTTGCCAACAGTCGTCAAGGTTAACGTATTTATAGCCTGCGTCAAGAAGTCCTGTTTTTTTCATTGCAACCGCAATATCAGTAATAAGCTTTTCATCTATTGTATTACGGAAGGTGTTCCAGCTACTCCAACCCATTGGGGGAGTGAGTGCAACGCCGTTATTATATTTTTCTTTATCGCAAACGTGAACCTGAGTTGCGGCAATAGCTTTTTTAGCAACGCATAAAGGACAAATTTCCTTTTCTTTAAGCTTTTTGCCGAGTAAAACACCTGTTCCTGCACCTGCAACAATTGCAATAGCTTGTTTTAATTTCATTGTTAGGTCAGTCCTTCCTGAAAACGTTGTAAATTATTTCTTTAATTTCTTTA
This sequence comes from Acutalibacteraceae bacterium, assembly GCA_045605825.1. Classification (GTDB taxonomy): domain Bacteria; phylum Bacillota; class Clostridia; order Oscillospirales; family Acutalibacteraceae; genus DTU089. The sequence continues at coordinate 6,306 of JAZUQS010000105.1, read as the reverse complement.
TTATTGCGGTAACACCTGCTACGCCTGCAACACCTGCCGCAATATAAGATGCAATATGCATATTAATGCTTTGACGGTCGGTAATTCTTTTTTGGATAGGGCCTAAAGACATACTGTCAAGACCTAATTCTTTAAAGTGATAAACCTTTGATTTAACGTCACGGGGATTGCTTTCTTCAACAGTTGTAATTCTTACGCAAGAGTTACAGCCGTCAGTATAGCAACAAAAACCGCTTGTCTTATTCTGACCGAGCATAATGCCGTCAACGTAGCCTGTGAAATCGTTAAGGTGGTCGTGACCGAAGAATGCGGCAACAACGTCACCCGTTTTCTTCCAGCTTTCAAACTGACCCTCGTTAATACAAGGAGAGCAAGGACCCTCACCCAGATAGCCCTCAACACCGTCTTTTTTCATATAGAATTTATCTGAAAATTTATAATGACCTTTGGCAGCAAAGGGAATTTCGTAAGGCTTTGCCTCTCTTAAAAGCTTGTATTCTTCAATAACGGGGGTGTGCTGAAAAAGAATTGCCGGGATAGTTTTTCCGCCGTGTTCCTCTTTTATTTTAGCAGCTTTTTCCTCGTACCATTGAATTTGGTCCTTATGCACCCAGTCATAAACGGAAATATCTGAATCACAGCAGTTGTTTGAATCAATAAACCAAAGGTTTAAAATATCCTCTGTGCCTGCAGTGTTTTTTACAAGAATATTGCAGTTAAAATTACCTCTCGGTGCGGTTGTATCATTAACACCGATACAGGTTTCTATTTCTTCATAAGCTTTAACGATAAGCTCTTCTTGCCCTTGGTCATGCTCGTGATTACCGAGAACGTAGCAGAAGGGGATTCCTGATTCAATAATTGGCTTTAAAATATCTTTTAAAGCAGTTTTGTAGTCGGTAAATCCTTCAGAATCATCTTTTTCGTTAAGAGTATCGCCTAAAAGCACGATAAGGTCGGGCTTGAATGCAAGAATCCCCATTTTTACAAGGTTATGCATATCAAGTCTTTTTCTTATTTTTAAGCCTGTATCAAGGTGAAGATTTTCGTGAAGGTCACCTAATGTCATTATTGTAAATTTACCGTTGTTGAATTTTAGTTCTTTGTTCATCGGAATCACCTGTTTATTCTAGTTTCTTTATTATCCGTTATTCGTCTTCGCTGACAACCGTTGCATTATATCGGATTGCAAGCTGATTAAGATATTTAATCTTATAAACACTGCTTACAAACGGTAAAAATCTCCACAGCATTATATAGATACCGCCGTGCTTTAGATTTACGTTGTAATCACGCGCTTTTTGGAATAATCTTTCTCCCATTTTATAGTTCCACACTAAAGAGTAAATAAAGCATGTGCAAACACCGAGAATGAAAACCAAGATATAATGAGCACTTTCGTTATCGTCACTCTCACAAACCTTGTTTACGTCTTCAGTCCACTTTGACCAGAAAAATAAGCCGTAAATGCCTAAGGTAATTGTATTGAGTAAAATATATACCCAAGGATTTCTCTTTTTTATCATTATCATAGCCTCCTTAGTTAGTAGCAGAACTCTGCAGAGTTCTGATGTGTTTATATACTATCTTATTGTAAATAATACAATATATACATATTAAAGTCAATGAAGTTTTTGTGAATATTGATATAAAAACAAATAATCCTGCAGTGGAAACTGCAGGATTAAAATCATTGAATATAACGGTTAGTTATTGAAAAGTGAAAGCTCGTCTTTTTTCTGCTCTTCTTTGTATTTATCAATTCTTGCTTTGATTTTGTCAGCAGGATTAAGAAGACTGCTGACTGAACAATCGTGGTTAAGAGTGTCGATAATAAGTGAGCAATATTTACTCATATCAACTTCAAAGTACCAAGGCTTTTCAAGAAGCTCAGGAGTTCTGTAAACAAGGTTTGTTGTGAATACGCCGTCAAGAATACCGGCTGCATAAGCCTTATCAAACTCCTGAAGACCGTTGCAGAAAAGACCGAAGCTTGTACAAACGAAAATTCTGTTTGCTTTAAGCTCTTTAAGCTTTGTTGCAACCTCAATCATTGAGTCACCTGATGAAATCATATCGTCAATGATAAGGCAGTCCTTACCTTCAACGTTGTCACCAAGGAATTCATGTGCAAGAATGGGGTTTCTGCCGTTAACAACTACTGAGTAGTCACGGCGTTTGTAGAACATACCAAGGTCGATACCAAGAACTGTTGAATAGTAAATACAACGTGACATACCTCCCTCATCAGGAGAAATAACCATAAGGTGATCGTGGTCAATTTTAAGGTCTTTAAAGTTCTTTGTAAGAGCTTTAATCATCTGGTATGTAGGAGCAACGTTTTCAAAGCCTTTAAGCGGAATTGCGTTCTGAACTCTGGGGTCGTGAGCATCAAATGTGATGATGTTTTCAACGCCCATATCAACGCAAAGCTCCTGTAAAGCAATTGCACAGTCAAGAGATTCTCTTCTTGAACGCTTGTGCTGTCTGCCTTCGTAAAGCATAGGCATAATAACGTTAATTCTTCTTGCCTTACCTTCAACTGCAGAGATTGCTCTCTTAAGATTTGCGTAATGCTCATCGGGGGAGTAGTGGCATTCGTAGCCATACATATTGTAAGTTAAACCGTGATTGAAGCAGTCGCAGATAATGAAAATATCATAACCTCGTACTGTTTCGTGAAGTACGCATTTACCTTCACCTGAACCGAATCTTGTGAAATCTGCGTCAACGATATAAGTCTCTCTCTGATAACCGTAGAAAGCGATAGTTTCTTTATGCTCACTTTCTCTTTCTTCTCTCCACGATGTGAGATAGTTATCAATTTTTTTTGCGAGTTCTTCGCAACCGGGGGTAGCAATTATCCCTAAAGGACCTACCGGAATTGTGTTTGGAATACCGAATGCATCTGCCACGACATAAACCTCCGTAAGTTGTATTTTTTACATATATATTGTACTAATTATTTTTAGTCTTTTCAAGTCATATTCGAAATTTGTCGTATTAGAATTTGTTCCGATATATCGACTGTATTTTGTGAAATGTTACAAAAAGTGCTGCTTTTTAAAATATAAAAGAAAAAACCTGCTCATTGGGGTTGTCAAAAAGACAATCCTAATAAGCAAGTTAATATTAGTTAAAGTTCAAAATCTTCTTTTGAAAAATCCTTTGAAACGGTTATTACCTTAGGTTCACGTTTTAAAGGGTCATATTTAAATTTACAGCATTTTGAATAGGGGGTCATAACTCCGCCGGCTTTACGGCAGACTACACTTTCACCCGATGCAACACCGTATTCACAAAGAGCACATTGAGGCTCTGCCTTTTTATTAAATATTTTAAGAGCCAAAAAACCACTCCTTGAAACTTCAATCTCATTGAAAGGTATTTTACCATACTTTTTTGCGGTTATCAACCTCTAAAATTAAAAGAATGCACATCATAAGAAGTAATATCGTTACGGGAATGCTTTTGTACAAAATAAAGCTATTTTCTTGTGTACCGATAACGACTGCGGCTTGAGTATATTGAGGAAAGATTTTGGTTATCAGTGAATAGTAAACAACGGAAATTGATGAGTTAATAACCCGAGAACAAATAAGCCGTGAAAGCTTAACGTTACAAGCAGATGCAAAGGAATTAATTTGACAAATTACTGCAAAACCGCCAAACCCCACTACCGCCGTAACTACAGCTACGGGTAAACGGCTTTCTATTGCGGTGTTGCACCCTGTAGTAACCTCGCAAACAGATTTTACAAATAATTTAACGGACTCGTTTAAGGGCAAAGCGGAAACAACCGATGAAAAGGCGGAAAATATTAACACCCAACCGCATATTCCGAGCATAGACTCTGTACCGCTTGTTACCGATTTTACAAATGAATTATCCGCTTTTTCCGGGATAGTAAAATCAATTTTATTTACAGCAGTATCATCATTAAGAAAACGGCAGAAAAAACCAATTGTTATTGAAGCGAGAATGCAGGATAAATAAATAATACCGCCGGTTTGTATACTACCCATCATCAAAAGACCTACTGCGGTTACTGTGAAAGCGGGACTTGGGTTAATACACCAATAAAAAAGCCTTTCGGCTTCATTTTGAGTAAGCTTTCCTGTTGCGTAATAATCACGAATTGTTTTTGCACCAACGGGATATCCGCCCATAATACCCAAAAGAAAAGCAATTACAGAAAATCCGTTTGTTCTCAACACCTTTTTCGTGAATTTATCTGTGAGTACACCAAGCCTTTGAATAAAATTATTATCAGCAATGTAAGAGCTTACAACCATAAAAGGAAATAAAGATGGTAAAATATCTGACCCTATAAGACTTAAGCCTGCTCTTATACCGTCGGCGGCTTCCTTTGGGTAGACGAGAAGCCCCACTATCGATAAAATCATACCCATAACAGCAGGTAGAATTTTTACAACGTTATTTGAGAATTTTTTTCTTGTCACAGTCAACACCCCGTATAAATTTATGTTGTATCGGCATAAGAATATAACGATTATAGTTAATCGAAACAGTGTAAATTTCACTGTTTAACGGCATATCATAAAAACGGTGGTGTAATATGTTTAATTCACTAAAAAATATAAAAGAATCAACTGAAAGTGCAGGTATAGAGCTGTTTGGTAACAAAAGAATGATAGTGTTTGACTGTCAATGCGTAGTAGATTATTCCGCAGAATATATCGTGCTTAATTTAGGAAAGCTTAATCTCAAAATAAAAGGTGATGGTCTTGTGCTTTCTTCTTTTTCTTTCGGGCAAACTGATATTACGGGTGATATAGTTTCTTTAGAGTTTGAAAGGATAGGGTAGAGAGTTATGATACAGCTTTTAAGGCTTTTAAAGGGCTACGTTTCTTTTACTGCAGAGGGTGGTTTTCCCGAAAGATTTATAAATCTTTGTAATAATAACGGAATTGTTTTGTGGGATGTGAAAAACGACGGGGTAAAGGTAGAAGCCTTTACAACGGTTAAGGACTTTAAGCGTATAAATTTTTCTGCTGAAAATTCCGGAATGGAAATAAAAGATGTTACGGAAAAAGGCTTAAAATCCTTCATAAACCGCTATAAATATAGGTTTGGCTTGTGCTTGGGTGCTTTGCTTTCAGTTTTCATCATTCTATTTTTGTCGGGCTCAATTTGGGAGATTGAAATTGTATCAGAAAGCGGTGTAAATGTTGAAGCCTTTACAGAGTCTTTGGCTGAATCAGGGGTAAAAAAGGGAGCCAGAAAGTCAAAAATTGATATTCTTAAGGTGCAGGAAGAGATGATGTATAAGCACAGTGATTTATTGTGGATTTCAGTTAATATTTTTGGCTCAAAAGCACAGGTCGAAATAACAACCGTAACCCATAAAAAAGAATCAACCGATACGAAAACGCCTACAAATATTGTTGCAAGAAAAGCGGGGATAATAACTTTAGTTAAAGGCTATTACGGGGTTAATGCAGTCAAAGAGGGGGTTAGCGTTATAGAGGGCACCTTGCTTATTTCCGGAGTTGGTAAATATGCTGACGGCAGCGAATATTTTACTCATGCTAAAGGTGAAGTGTATGCAAAAACTGAAAATGAAGCTACACAAACTATCAACAGAAATTTTAAAGGCTTTATATCGACCGAAAACAAAAGTGTGTATGGATTTGAAGTTTTTTCTTTAAAAATCCCCTTCGGCAGAATTAATGATATAACAGTTAATTCCGAGGCGTACACATATTTGAAAAGCAAAAGTACGTATTTACCTTTAGCGGTTTTCAGGGTTGATTCTCATTCAGTAAAAGAAACAGAGGTTACGTTAACCGAAAATCAGAGTATGCTATATTGTCTGTCGCAGCTTGTTGAGATGAAAAGGGAAAAATATAAAGATGCGGAAATTTATGAAGAATTGTATTTTGGTGAAACGAAAGACGGTAAATACGTTTTAAAGCAAAACCTGAATTGCGTTGAAAATATTGCAGTAGAACAACCGATAATGGTAGAAAATTGAAAAAGTTCATAAAAAAACTGATATCTTTTCACAAAAAAATCAAAAAATTTTAGTAGACATTTACAAAAAATATGATATACTATAGTTTATAAAATTATAATATAAAATTATATAAAGAGGGTAATTAAGTCGGAACAGATAATAAACGTTGACAGAATGGAGCAGGCGGTCAGCCTTTTCGGTAGCTTTGACGAGAATATTTTGCTTATCGAAAAAGCTTACGGGGTAGACGTAATAAGCAGAGGCACTGATATTAAAATACACGGTGAGCCTGAGGACGTTTCAAAAGTCGTAAAGGCGGTAAACGG
>JAZUQS010000104.1:0-10835 GCA_045605825.1 Acutalibacteraceae bacterium | reverse complement strand
GCTTTGTTTTTTCTTCAATTATTTTATAAATAAGCTCGCTTGAAAGCTTTGCTTCAATCACCGCACAGCCCTTACCTAAATCAAGGTTAATAACCGTTGCTTCAAGAATATTTTCGTTTTCACCGATATCCCTTGCCATTGAGGCAATATCACCAAGGCAATTGATTTTGCAGGCTGATTCCTTAACGGTATTGCAAACCGATTTTCTTAACCAATGCTCTGTTGCAAGGTCATTAACCCAACCGGGAAGAGAAATGCCTATCTCGTTTACGGGAAATCTGAATAACACTGCACTTAAAATAACCCTTATTGTTTCCTCGTCAATTTCAAGGCAATTTACGGGGATTACCGGCACCTTATATTTAAAAGAAAGCTCATCCGAAAGCATTTTACTGTAAGCAGAATTAGGATCGGTACAATTAAGAAGCATAACAAAGGGCTTGTTAATTGCTTTTAATTCGTCAACAACTCTTTCCTCTGCTTCTTCATACTCTTCTCGGGGAATATCGCTTATACTGCCGTCGGTAGTTACAACAAGCCCTATTGTAGAATGCTCGGTGATAACCTTTTGAGTACCTATTTCCGCCGCCATATTAAAGGGTATTTCGTGGTCATACCAAGGAGTTTTTACCATACGGGGTTTATCTTCTTCAATATAACCTAACGAGCTTGGAACAATATATCCTACGCAATCAATTAACCTTACGTTTAAGGACGCATTATCGGGTAAATCAACCTTTACCGCTTCTTCGGGGATAAATTTAGGCTCAGTTGTCATAATTGTTCTTCCCGTTGCTGATTGGGGTAGCTCATCCTGAGCACGCTCTCTTTTGAAGCTACTGTTTATATTAGGCAAAACCAAAGTATCCATAAATCTTTTTATAAACGTTGATTTACCTGTTCTTACGGGCCCCACAACGCCTATATAAATATCTCCACCGGTTCGTGCTTCAATATCCTTATAAATATTTGTGTCTGTCATAAATCTACCTCCGAATTGAAATCTTTTTAATTCTTCAATAAATGCTATGTGGACAATTCTTCTTTTATGACTTTAATTTTCTTGTCATCATTTGACAGAAATTTAAATATGTATTATAATGTTAAGATATTATTAGTTTCAGGAGGATATTATGCTTTTTAACGATAGCGTTTTGTCATTCGATTTAGCAGAAGTTTTTGAAACCTTTATTGCCACCTTTAAGGTTGAAAGCGTTCTCCCCTACCTTTTAGCTCTTATTACCGCCGGTATTTGCGGTGCGGCTATCGGTGTTGAAAGAACTCTTCGCCAAAAAGAAGCAGGTATCAGAACTCATATCATTGTTGCTTTAGGCTCTGCTCTTATTATGGTTGTCAGTAAATACGGTTTCTTTGATATTGTCGGTTATGCTGACCACGTTAACCTTGACGGTGCAAGGCTTGCCGCTCAGGTTGTTACGGGTATCTCTTTCCTCGGTGCAGGTATCATCGTTTATAAAGGTACTGTTAAAGGTCTTACAACCGCCGCAGGTGTTTGGACTACAGCGGGTATCGGTCTTGCTGCAGGTGCAGGTATGTACGGCATTGCGGTATACGCGACCTTAATTCTTCTTATTGTTCAGATTGTTGTTCACAAAATTCTTCCCGTTGAAAACACAAGCACAGCCGCAATTACGGTTAAGCTTAAACAAGACGTTGAAGCAATAGAAACAACAAGCAATCTTTTAAAGGATAACGGCTACACTATTATTTCTTGCGACGTTGAAAAGAGAAACGAAAAAATCGTTTGTATGTACACGGTAAGAGCTAAAAGCCATATAAACCCCGAAGAAATAAATGCTCTTTTAAGCGTAAACGATTTCGTTATTTCAGTTTCAGTTTAATTTTATCGTTTATATTATCCATCAAACTGCTCGAAAATCGGGCAGTTTTTCTATTGTCAAAAATAGAGAATTATGGTATAGTTATTTTATATATACATATGAAAAGAGGTTGTTTTGTGAAACAAGGTATTACTTTTGACAAAGGTAAAAAGGTTTTACCCCTTATAACAGCTATAATCGGCGTTGTTTTAGGTATTGCTCTTTTAGTTTTAAGACTTAATTTAATAGCAGTTATAAACGTCGCTTATATGTGCATTTTATCTGCACTTATATTCCTCGGAATTGTAATCAAAAAGAAGGTTTATTTATTTAATATCGTTGGTTACGCAGGAAGTGCTATAGGCATTTTCTTATACTTCCTTATCTTCGGTGCTGACGCCGGATTTGGTGCTTTTTCAAGCGGTAAGGCAGGTTGGTCAAGTGCTGACCACCCCCTCTTTACAGGTGCAGGTAACTTCCTTACAAGGCTTGGCGGTAATATTCTTTTACTTCTTCCTTGTATTATTGCCGTTGTTGCTCTTGTTATCATTTCGAAAAAAGCATTCAAGAAAACAACTGCTCACAAGGTTGTTACTTCTGTTATCAGTATTGCCCTTGCAGGTACAACCGTGCTTTACGTGCTTACAATGAATCTTCGTTCCAAACCAAACACGACACGTCTTTGGAAGGGTCACGACGATTATCTTGATGGCGTAGATAAAGCAAAATCAAATAATCCTAACGTTCTTTTTATTCTTATGGACGATATGGGCTACGCTGATACTTCTCTTAACGGTGCAATTTACGATACACCTAATATGGACAGAATCGGTGAAGAAGGCATCAATTTCGACAACTTCTATTCTAGCTACTCCGTTTGCTCACCTGCAAGATTTGCTCTTATGACGTGTAGATATCCTTTCAGAGGCTATGCAGATAACGTTATTTATCCCACAGTTGACACGCTTTCCCCCTTTGCACAGACCCGTATTTTCAACTCAATTGAAATGGGTAACAATGCAGACGGTATGCTCGGCGACGAAATCACTCTTGCAGAAATTTTCCAGAATGCAGGCTACAACACAGGTGCTTTCGGTAAATGGCACTTAGGTGACTACGGTGAATATCTTCCCACAAACCAAGGCTTTGACTATTTCTACGGCAGCCACCACGTTAACGATATGAAGCCCTTCTACCACGTTGTTGAAGAAAACGGTGAATACGAAATCGTTCACGGTACTGATGAATTAAAAGACCAAAGCAAAGCAAGTGAATGGATTCACCAAGAAATTAACGATTGGATTACAGACCAGGTTACAAGCTCTGACGAACCATTCTTTGCTTACTATGCTACTCCTTGGCCTCACGCACCGATTTACGCAGGTGACGATTTTGACGGCGTAACAGGTATGGGTACGTACGCAGACTGCGTTACAGAATTCGACTATTACCTCGGTGAGCTTTTCAACACTCTTGAGGATTTAGGTGTAATGGACGACACCATTATCATTTTCACAAGTGATAATGGCCCCGCTCTTGAGGGTTCGGTTGGTGAGCTTCGAGGCGGTAAATATTTAGCTTACGAGGGCGGTCAAAAAGTTCCTTGTATGATTCGCTGGGGCAACAATAACGGTCTTTGGGAAAAAGGCACAACAAGAAGCCAGAGTGCTACACTCGTTGACGTTATGCCTACGTTAGTTGAGCTTTGCGGAATTACGGGTAACGGTGGCGAAAAGAACTACCTTCCCTTTGACAGAGATATTGACGGCGTTTCTTTAGTACCGCTTCTTAAAAATGATACTGTTGTTCATACTGAAGAGCATCCTATTCTTCATATGAAGAGAGAAAGCCTTAAGGCTATTCAGTACACAGTTTCAACTGAAGACGTGCTTTCAAGAGAAGAATACAAAAACTACAAATACCCTGTTCTTACAGATAACGAATATATTACCTTTAAATATTTCCAGAGAATCCAGAATGATAACTCTGCATTCTTTGATAAATACAGAAAGAATTGGTTACATATTTTAAGCGATGATATTGGTGAAAACCTTAACCGTTCATCAGTTTACCCCACTATTGCAGATGAAATGAACGAAAAGATGAATGAAATCATGAAGGATTTTAAATCTGACCGTCGCGGAATAAACGAAGAGTATTATGAATAAATACAAAAACAACCTCGGGTAAAACCGAGGTTGAATTATAGAGAAAGGAGTTGTACACGTTGCCCCCTCTTTCAATTATGATAAAGCCTGCATCAAGCCTTTGTAATATGCGATGCAAATACTGCTTTTATCACGATGTTACCGACCATAGAGATATTAAAAGCTTTGGTCTTTTAACGGAAGAATGTGCTGAGAATCTAATAATAAAAGCCCTTGAGTTTGCAAACGGTGAAAGCATTGCTTTCGCTTTCCAAGGCGGTGAGCCTACAATACGAGGTATTGATTTTTATAAATTTTTCTGTGAAACCGTTGATAAACACAACAAGAAAAACAGTAAAATTTATTACGGCTTACAAACAAACGGCACGCTGATTAATGATGAATGGGCAAAATTTTTACGAGAAAAAGATTTTCTTGTAGGGCTTAGCCTTGACGGTGATTTTGATAACAACTCTTTCAGAATTGATGATAAAGGGCAAAACGCTTTTTATAAAATTATAAAAGCCGCTGATATTTTTACAAAGCATAACGTTCAGTTTAATATTCTTACCGTTTTAACGGGAAGATGTGCAGAAAATATTGACACTATTTTAAGATATTTTAAGAAAAGAGGCTTTAAATATCTTCAGTTTATCCCCTGCCTTCGACCCTTTGGTGACGATACTGAAAACGAGCTTTATATGACCGTTGAACAGTACAAGCACTTTCTTATTCACGGCTTTAACGCTTACGTTAAAGACTACGTAAGGGGCGAATATACGAGTATAAGATATTTTGACAACCTTGTTCACCTTTATTTAGGAAACCCTACGGAGCAATGCGGTATGTGCGGTCACTGCACCCATCAGTTTGTTGTTGAGGGCAACGGTAACGTTTACCCCTGCGACTTTTACTGCACGGATGAATGGCTTTTAGGTAATATAAATTCTACAGATGAAAATTTTGACACCCTGGCTCATAGCGAGAAAGCTATTGAATTTTTAAAAGAAAGCCTTAAAATAAAAGAAGAATGTAAGAAATGCAGATATTTACCCCTTTGCCGTGGCGGAGGATGTAAAAGAAACCGATATGACAGAGATTACTGTGAAGCCTATAAAGGCTTTTTCGACGCTTGCTTACCGTTATTCAGGGCGTTTATAAATGAAAGGAAATAATTTCTATGAACTTTTGGGATATTCTTGAAGTGATTCTATCTATCTTGTTTCTTATTACACTAACCAGTTCTATAGTTATGCTTATTAAGGTAAAGAACGAAAAGAAAATTAAAATATTTTTGGGTTATATAGCTGAGATTTTTTTCATTTCTATTTTTACTGCCTTTTTAAAAACAGAAATAGTATCAACCGCTGTTAACGACATTGGTTTACTTGTTTGCAGCGTACTTACTCTTTTTGAAATAAAAAAGATTTTTGAAAACGAAAAGGAAGAACAGACCGCACCATTTGAACCAAAGACTTATTCTGCTGCCTCAACAACAGCAAAAAAGTTTCTACCCGTTTTAACAATTATTCCTTTTGTTTTCGGGGTGATTTTTTTAGTTTTCTCAAAAATAGATGCAGACAAAACAAAAGAAAAATACAAAGACATAAACGGTCCGACTAATTATGAGTTAAACACATTAACCGAAGATGACTTCTCAACAAAACCTTACAATTATCTTACTGTAGGTAGCAAACATTTCGGCAAGGGTGACGCCACGTTCAGAGATAAATCTGAAGATGATGAATTCACAGAGGATTCTGATATTGTTACCTTTATTGCTAACGAGCTTTACGGTATAAAAATAATTCAAGAAACAAAAACTGATAGTGATACGGTTATTTTAGATATCAAAAACAAACATAAAGCCGGCAACTGTAAAATAGTTATTCTTGTAAACAATAAAATTCACAAAGAGCTTATGCTGAATTCAAAAGAAACCGTAACCATAGAAAACGCGAACAATAAGCTGATTGAAGTTGTTGTTGCCGGTGAAGAAGCAAATATCGAACTCGAAATTTCAAGAGAATATTAAACAAAAAACCGTTGGAACAAAATTCCAACGGTTTTATTTTTTACATATCGTTTCTTATAATATCTTCAAGAGTTTCGCCTTTTACGGCAACGTAATCATCTTCGCCGTTTACCATTATAACGGGTAATTTAGGAATTCTGTTATAATTTGAAGCCATTGAATAGTTATAAGCACCTGTTGTAAGAACTGCTATAAGGTCGCCTCGTTTAACGCTTTCAGGAAGCTTTATTGAAGGCTGGATAATATCTCCGCTTTCACAAAATCTTCCTACAAGGTCGCAGGTGAAGTTACATTCTTCATTTGCCTTTTCAGCCGCTACAACAGTATATTCTGACTCGTAAAGAGCGTAGCGAGGGTTGTCACCCATACCGCCGTCAATAGCAACGTAATTTTTATAGCCCTCAATACGTTTAACGTTACCGACTTTATAAAGGGTGATACCTGCATCGGCAACTATGCTTCTGCCGGGCTCCATGCTTATAGCCGGCTCGTTAATATTTAACTCTTTGCAAAGCTTTTTAACGTACTCTGCAACCTGTTTTATATTCTCTTCAATATTTAAAACGGGATCTTTTTCAGTGTATCTTACACCGTAACCGCCGCCTAAATCAAGCTCTTTTGCTTCGTAGCCCAGAGTGTTTTTTACTTCGGCTATAAATTTGAGCATAATCTCTGCAGAACGAATGAAAACGTCCGAATCGAAAAGCTGAGAGCCTACGTGGCAATGGAAGCCTGCGAGGTTAATATTTTTCTTTGTAAGGGCAATTTTTGTAATCTCCATAGCGGCACCCGTTTCAATTGGAAAGCCGAACTTGGAATCAACCTTGCCTGTATTAACCGCTTCGTAGGTATGAGTATCAATACCGGGGGTAATTCTGAAAAGAATTTTTTGTTTTATCCCCTTTTGAGCTGCAAAATTGTCAATAGCTTCAAGCTCTTCAAGATTATCAACAACAAAGCAACCTACGCCGTTATCAATTGCAAACTCAATATCGTAATCATTCTTACTGTTTGAATGGAAACAGACGTTTTTCATATCATAGCCCGCCATTTTTGCGGTATAGATTTCACCGACAGAAACGACGTCTACACCCATACCCTCGGAGCCTACGATATTATATATTTTTTTAAATGAACAAGCTTTACTTGCATAAAACGGTCTTGCGTTTTCGCCGAAATACTTTTTCATAGCATCTAAATAAGTACGGCAATTTTTACGTATAGTTTTTTCATCCATAACGTAAATCGGTGTACCGTATTTATTTGCTAATTCAACTGTACTTCTACCGCCGAAAAACAAAACACCGTCTTTTATTTCAAGATTCGAACAAATCATAAATAATACTTACCTTTAAAATTATACGTTAAGACCCTGTTCCCTCATAAGAGCACGCATTTTAGCTTCGTTTTCGGGCTCCATAGTTGTAAGAGGAAGACGAACGTAATTCTCGCCGAAGCCAATTGCCGCAACTGCTGCTTTTGCGGGAATGGGGTTAACCTCACAGAAAAGAGAATTTATAAGAGGAAGAAGCTCTAACTGAATATCACGGCTACCTTCAAGATCACCTGCGAAGAATTTGTCGCAAAGCTCAACAGTTTTCTTGGGAAGAATGTTTGAAACAACAGAAATAACACCCTTACCGCCTAAAGACATAAGAGGAACAATCTGATCGTCGTTACCCGAGTAAATATCAAAGTTACCCTTTGTAAGAGCAGCTATTTCAGCAATTTGAGAAATGTTACCGCTTGCTTCCTTGATACCTACGATATTGGGATGCTCTGCAAGAACTGCACAAGAAGCGGGTGTAAGATTACAGCCTGTTCTTGAGGGAACGTTATAGAGAATACAAGGCTTTGTTGAAGCATCTGCAATAGCTCTGAACGACTCAATAAGACCTCTTTGAGTTGCTTTATTATAGTAAGGTGTAACGAGAAGCATTGCATCGCAACCAACCTCACAAGCAAATTTTGTAAGTGCTATAGCATACGCAGTATCGTTTGAACCTGTACCTGCGATAACGGGCACTCTGCCTGCAACCTTTTCAACTGAAAAACGAAGAACCTCTTTGTGCTCTTCATCAGTAAGAGTTGAACCCTCACCACTTGTTCCTGCGATAACGAGAGCATTTATGCCCTCTTCAATCTGCCATTCAATAAGTCTTTCAAATGCATCATAATCAACGCCGTTTGCGTTCATAGGAGTTACAAGAGCTGTTGCAACACCTTGGAAAACAGTATTTTTCATAAAATATACTCTCCCTACAAAAAAATAATAGTTGCCGAAAAGCAACTACCCACACACAAATTCACCGAAATATATAAAAGCATATAAAACGGTACAAAAATATGTAAGATAGCTCTCCGCCAATGGCGACAACAACACAGATATTATTCCCTGTTGCCAGACCGACTTTTTACCGTAAGCCGTCTTCGGCACCTGCTCCTTTCGCCGTAACGGTTTTGGCAAACCTTTTAAGCTACGGGTACTGATAACAAAATGCACCTCTATCGGTTGACATAAATATAACACACATAAAATATAAAGTCAATTATAAAAAGCAACAAATAACCTATATTTTATCTATCTTTTATTATATATAAAAGCAAAATACAAGCCGTTGAGAGCTTTCAACGGCTTGTATTGTCATTTTTTAATAGTTTTAAAATTGTTCCTTATTTCCTGAGTATCACCCGTTGTAAGATAAAAATCATACTGTGAGGGTGCGAAGCTTTGGAATTTTCTGTGCTCGACAACGGCAATATAAGAGGTTGGACCGTCCTTATCAGGCTCAATATTTGTTGTTGTCTCTCTATTGAAAACACCTGATAAAAACTCAGTTTGCTCCGGCACGTAAACGCCTATACCGAAGCTATCGTCAAACTCACCCTTAAAAGCCGCCCAATTTTCAAGAGATTTAAACTTTGGATAGCCAGCATCAGGCCAGAATATAAGCTGGGGTTCTTCTGTTAAATCACCGTTAGTCCAAGGCTTATCACCGCCGTAATAAACGAATTCGTTAAATGGCTCAATGCAATAAAACGCAGGTAGTTCCTGATCTGATTCAGCCTCGGGATAGCCCGAAAAATCAACAAATCTGCAGGTTGCCTTAACAAGCTTACCCTCAAATTTATAGGTAGCCTCCATATAAGAAGGTGTTATAAATTCTTTCTCTTTTGCCCAATCAAGAGGACGGCATTTGATATAAATAGAATTTCCATCTATTCTCAAGTCTACAATTTTACTAGCATCGCCAAATTGATTGCCGCCTTGCACAGGGTTATAACGCCATACGTTATCCATAAAAATACCGGTATCATATTGATCGGTGCCGTAATAAGACTGCTGAACAAGTCTTCCTGGATCGAATCTGTTTATAAGATTAACGTTATCGTTTACGGACTCGGTATTATATCTTTTAGTTGCATTTGAATCCACCTTAATGACACCGTCAACGGAAACTGCTTGAACGTTGGAATTCATATCTTCAAGATAGCTTAAAGCACCGCCCCAACGGAGATCAACACCTAATTTATATTCATCTGATTCAATGAAAACCTCTTGTTTAGGAATTTCTCTGTTAAAAGCATTAAAGCCGAGGAATTCGAAATCGCCGTCACCATTTAAGACCTCAAAAGAAATGCTATTAATTTTAGTGGCTTTTACGCCATCAAGACAATCATCAACAAATGAATAGAAGGTTCCGCCCTTTTCATCGGTAGGTTCAAGGAAAAAGGCTTCTGTTTTTTCTTTAAGACCTATTTTATAGGAAAGCTCACCTTTTACATAGGAATCTGATTTATATAAAACGCCGTAATAATTAAACCATTCGGTTTCAATTTCTTCAAGGTTAACTGTTGCTTTTTCATCTAAAGAAAATGTTGCTTTAATATTTTCATTCATATTAATATCAAACTCGCTATCAATTTTTGAGGGTAAATAGCTTACACAATAAGGCGAAGCAACCGCTGAAAAAAGAAAAATTGATAATAAAAGAATTAAACCTATTATTTTTATTACACGTATCACTTTTTCACCTCGTTATTTAAAGTCTGTAACCAATCAAGCTCTTCTGCAGGGATTACGATATAATTATCAGCACCGTCACCAACGCGAAGATAGACGTTTCTGATACCCGCCTGAATAATATTTCTTGCACATACAGGACAAGGCTTTGCTTTATAAACAGAGCTATCATCAGGATTGACGCCTGTTAAGTACAAATCAGCACCCATAGTTTGCTGACGGGAACAATTTAAAAGAGCATTCATTTCAGCGTGTACAGCTCTACATATACCGTAACCCTCGCCCTGATGCATATCAAGCTCCATTCGAGGACACTTACCTATTTCACAGCAATTTTCAAAGCCACGGGGAGAGCCGTTGTAGCCCGTTGAAACGACAACGTCGTCCTTAACGATAACAGCACCGTATTTTCTTTTTAGACAAGTGCTTCTGTAAGCAAACACTTCTGCACAGTTTAAATATGTATCAATTTTAGATACAAGCTTATTATTTTTAGGATATACCATGATTAAGTCACCTGACTATAAATTTATTCAACAATCTCAACGGTTTTTGCCCATTTCATAATATGCTCTTTGTACGCTATAGCATCCGAGTTTGAGGTTATGAAATTTGCAATAAAGAAACCGTCTGTATGCTTATAAGCGGTAACGACGTAAGCATCAAGCTTTTTACCGGAGTCGTACATATACTCGAAGTAATAAAGTCCATCCTCCTCTTTTATGCTTTCGGGGTCTTCACCGTTAATCTCTGCCAAATCCTTTAAATATTCCTCTACTGTTAAGTCT
>JAZUQS010000103.1:0-40940 GCA_045605825.1 Acutalibacteraceae bacterium | reverse complement strand
AATCTGAGCACGAACTTCTTTTTCGATATCTTCATAAGAAGCGTTTTTCTCAACCATATCGCTTTCGTGCCACATAAAGCCTTCTTCGTCAAGAAGAGTCTTACCGTTTGTAAGAGGCTTCCAACGATATTTACCCCATTCGCTTGTAAGAGTTGTGTGAATACCGATAGCATATTCGGGATGTGCTTTAGAAAATTCAACAGCATGTTCAGCACCGGGACAGGGCATCATAATAGTTGATGATTTAAGCCAACCGCCTAAGAAAAGCTCTTCAACAGCTTCGTTAGCCGCGTTACACATTCCGTAGTCATCGGCGTTAACAATAAGATATTTTGCCATATGTAAAATCCTCTTTTCATCAAAGTGAAAAATTCTATCATAGTAATTATAATAGAAAATCTATAAAAATCAAGAGAAATTCAACAAAAAATGCTTTACAATAACAAAATGTGTGGTAAAATGTTATAAAATAATGATAGATAGGTGTTTTTTTATGAGTGATATTAAGTTAGGTGTTCAGCTTTTTACTCTTCGTGATAAATGTAAAGATGCTGAAGGCTTTGAAGAAACCTTAAAATTCCTTGATGATTTAGGTTGTAATGTTGTTCAAATATCAGGTATTGGTGATATTCATCCTGAAAAAGTTGCCGAGTTAATTGACAAATACAAAATGGACGTTTGTGTTACGCATAAGCCTTATGACAGAATGAAAAATGACCTTGACGCTTTGATTCACGAGCATAACCTAATAAACTGCAAAAACATTGGTATAGGTGCTATGTCAGGAAACGTGCATGAATCTGCCGAGGGTGTAACCGGTTTCATTGTTAAATGTAATGAAATAGCCGAGAAAATGAAGGCGCAGGGCAAACAGCTTTGCTACCATAATCACGCTCTTGAATTTGAGGTTTACGATGGTTTGAGAACTTTTGAAAGATTAATTGACGAAGTTCCGCTCCTTCATTTTATTCCCGATACTTATTGGATGCAGGTTGGCGGTGTTAACCCTGCCGAATATATGAAAAAGCTTAAAGGCAGAGTTGAGGTTTGTCACTTTAAAGATATGCGAATCGTTAATAATCAGCAAAGATTTGCTGAGTGTGGCACAGGTAACCTTGATTTAGATTCCTGCTATCAAACCTGCAAAGAAATCGGTGTTAAATATATTGTTATTGAGCAAGACCTTTGCTATGAAAAAGACGTTTTTGATTCAGTAAAAATAGGCTTTGAAGGCCTTAGGAGAATAGCTGAAAGAAATAATTAAGAGGTGTTTTTATGTCAGTGAAAAAGAAAATTCTTTTAACTATAGCTTTTGTGGTAGCAACGCTTATTGTGCCCGCAGTGTTATTGCTTTTGTTTGTTGATGCTTTAACCTCCTTTGCCGCTTACGTTGTTACTTTCGGAATTATATTATTTGCAATTTTAGGTTTTATTGTTATTAGTCTTGTTGATATCCAATCTACTTTAAAGAGTACGGTTGAGGAACTTAAAATGCAAAATGCTGCGATTGCTTACAAGCTTTCAAATAATACCGATTTTACTCCTGTTGACGAAAGTGCTGCTACAATTGAAAAAACAGAAGCATCAAAATCTTCAATTGATACTCCAAAAGATACTTCAAAAGTTAATCTTAACCCGGCTGACCCTCTCGTTATGCCCGTTGTAAAAAAATCAGCCCCTGTAGTTGAAAAGAAAACTGACGAAGGCTTTGACGATTTTCAATAATTGATAATAAAAGAAAGCTCCTACGGATAATCCGTAGGAGTTAATTTTTTATTCTTTAACAAGGTCACTCATATTGTATATACCACTTTCTTTATCTGAAAGGAAAACGGCAGCATTTACAGCACCTTGAGAAAATATTGCTTTTGAACGGGCGCTATGAGATAGGGTAACAATTTCGTCATTACCTGCAAAGATAACCTGATGCTCGCCGACGATTGTGCCGCCTCTGATTGAGTGAATACCAATTTCGTTTGTATGGCGTTTTTCACGTTTCGAATGTCTGTCATATTCAAAATAAGCGTCAGGCATTTCTTCTTTTACTGCGTTTGCAAGCATAATAGCTGTACCGCTTGGTGCATCAATTTTTTGATTATGATGTGCTTCAATAATTTCAACGTCGAACTCATCACCAAGAATTTTTGCAGCCGTTTTAGAAAGCTCACAAAGAAGGCTTACACCAAGTGACATATTATAAGAGAAGAATACGGGGATTACTTTTGAAGCATCTTCAACCTCTTTTATCTGGTTGTCAGAAAGACCTGTTGTAGCAAGCACAACAGCTGTATTAGATTTTACAGCATACTCAAGCATTGATGTTAAAAGAGCAGGGTTAGAAAAGTCGATAATAACGTCAGCCTTAACCTCAACTTCATTGTAATTTTGGAAAATCGGGAAACCAATGTTTGAATCTTCAACAATATCAATACCTGCGACTATTTCGCAGTCTTTTCTCTGGTTAACGGAATTGATAACGTTTCTACCCATTTTTCCGCAACAACCGCTTAATATAATCCTTGTCATTAAACTTCCTCCGAAATGTTAAATCATATTATGCTTTGCGAGAATCCGTTTGAGGTATTCAGTGTTTTTAGCGTTAAGAGGGGAAAGAGGCATTCTGCATCTTCCAACGTCCCAACCCATCATAGTCATAGCCGCTTTAACAGGAATCGGGTTAACGTCGCAAAACAATGCATTGCATAAATCGATGTATTCTAATTGTAGCTTCGCACTTTCCTTAATATCGCCGTCAACTGCAAGCTGAGCAATATCATGGGTAAGCTTAGGAGCGATGTTCGATAAAACAGAAATAACGCCTTTTGCACCTAAAGCCGCCATAACGGTAATCTGGTCATCGTTACCTGAATAAAAATTCAGATTATCACCGCAAAGTGCAATTGATTTTGAAAAAGCAGAAATATCACCGCTTGCCTCCTTTGCACCGTTTATAAGCGGTAACCTGGAGAGCTCAAGGTAAGTTTCAGGTTTAATATTAACACCCGTTCTGCTTGGAACGTTGTATAAAATTATTGGAGTTGAAACTCTTTTTTCAATGTAAGAGTACGACTCAATAAGACCGTCCTGTGATGCTTTGTTGTAGTAGGGTGTGACCATAAGTAAACCGTCTACACCACATTTTTCGGCATCGTTTGATAAAATAACGGCGTGCTTCGTATCGTTACTACCGGTACCTGCGATAACAGGAACTCTGCCTGCAGCAACTTTAACTGCAACCTTGATAGCCTCAACATGTTCGTCGTAAACGAGGGTGGATTTTTCACCCGTTGTGCCACAAACTACGAGAGCATCAGTGCCGTTATTGATTTGGTGTTCTATAATTTCCTCAAAAAGCGGGAAATTAATTTTAAGATCGTCCCCGGTGAAAGGTGTTACAAGCGCAACACCTGCACCTGTGAAAATTGGCTTTTTCACAGAATGACCCCCAAATTAAAATTTATTATTAGTCCATATAGCCTTCTGCACAAAGAAGCTCTGCAAGAAGAACAGCACCGCCTGCTGCACCTCTTAAAGTGTTATGTGCAAGGCAAACGAACTTATAATCGTACTGACTATCTTCACGAAGTCTACCGATTGAAACAGCCATACCGTTTTCGAGATTTCTGTGAAGCTTTGTTTGAGGACAGTTATCCTCTTCGAAATAGTGAAGGAACTGTTTGGGAGCAGAGGGAAGCTCAAGCTCTTGTGCTCTGCCTTTGAATTCTTTCCACATTTTAATCATATCTTCTTTTTCGGGCTTGTTTTCAAATCTTACAAAAACTGCACCCATATGACCGTCGGAAACGGGAACACGAATACATTGTGCTGTGAAGTGAGGCTCTGTTGCTGAAACGATTTCATCACCAACAATTTTACCCCAAAGCTTAAGAGGTTCTTTTTCGCTCTTTTCTTCTTCGCCGCCGATAAAGGGGATTACGTTGTCAACCATTTCGGGCCATCTTTCAAAGGTTTTACCTGCACCTGAAATAGCCTGATAAGTGCAAACTACAACGTCTTTTACTGTGTATTTATCGTGAAGAGGGAAGAGGGCAGGAACGTATGACTGTAAAGAACAGTTAGATTTAACTGCGATAAAGCCACGCTTTGTTCCTAATCTCTTTCTCTGTGAATGAATAATTTCGATATGCTCGGGGTTAAGCTCCGGTACAACCATAGGAACGTCAGCTGTCATACGGTGAGCACTGTTGTTAGAAACAACGGGGCATTCAGCCTTTGCATATTTTTCTTCAAGCTCTTTTGTTTCAGCTTTACTTAAGTTAACTGCACAGAATACGAAGTCAACACTTGCAGCGATTTTCTCGATATCCTTTTCTGCATCAAGAATAGTCATATCAAGATATTTTTCAGGTGTGGGAACGTCCATACACCAACGGTCGCCAAGAGCCTCTTTATAAGTCTGACCTGCAGAACGTGAGCTTGCAGCAAGAACAGTTACGTCAAACCAAGGATGGTCTGCAAGTAAAAGAGCAAATCTTTGACCAACCATACCGGTAGCACCGATAATACCTACTTTATACTTTTTCATAGGAAAACCTCCGTATTGGAAAAAAATACTTGTAAACTACGGATAAATGAATTATAATATATCCGCTTTTCAACGATTATATATAATAACATTTGTTAAAAATTAAGTCAATAACTATTTTACTAATAATAAAGGATGTTTTATGAATAAATCTGACTTTTTCTACGATTTACCCGAAGAACTAATTGCTCAGCACCCCCTTGAGCCTCGTGACCATTCTAGGATGATGGTGCTTTCTAAAGATAGTGATAATATTGAACATAAGCATTTTTACGACGTTTGTGACTATCTTAAAGAGGGCGATTGTCTTATTCTCAATAATACGAGAGTTTTACCTGCCCGTATTTACGGTGTTAAAAAAGGGACGGGTGCAAACGTTGAGTTCTTACTCCTCAAGCAAATCGAAAACGATTTGTGGGAAACCCTTGCAGGCCCTGGAAAGCGGGCAAAGGAAGGCTCGGAGTTTATTTTCGGCGACGGTATAGCCGAAGCAAAGGTGGAAAACGTCCTTGAAAACGGTAACAGAGTTATAAGATTTTCTTACGATAAAAACGATAATATTTTCAGTATTCTTGACAAAATAGGTCAAATGCCGTTACCTCATTATATTACAGAAGAGTTAAAGGATAAAGAAAGATATCAAACTGTTTATTCTAAAGAGTTAGGCTCCGCTGCCGCTCCGACTGCGGGTCTTCATTTTACACCTGAGCTTTTAGAAAAAATCAGTAATATGGGTGTAAATATCGGTTACGTTACTCTTCACGTTGGTATTGGCACATTCAGACCCGTTAAGGCTGAAAAAATAGAAGAGCATCAAATGCATTCAGAGCATTACCATCTACCGAAGGAAACAGCTGATTTAATTAATAAAACAAAGGCTGACGGTGGCAGAGTTATTGCCGTTGGCACAACAAGCTGCAGAACACTTGAGTCTGTTGCTACATTCTGTGGTGAAATAAAAGAGGATGACAGAAATACTGATATTTTTATTTATCCGGGCTATAAGTTTAAATGTATTGATGGGTTAATAACAAACTTCCATTTACCCGAAAGCACTCTTATAATGCTTGTAAGTGCTTTTTACGGCTACGAGAAAACTCTTAAAGCTTATAAAACCGCTGTTGAAGAAAAATATCGTTTCTTCTCATTCGGTGATTCAATGATTATTACTTAATTTGAGGTTTATTATATGTTTAAATTATTAAAAACAGAAGGTACTGCAAGACGAGGTGAATTTACAACTGTTCACGGTACTGTGCAAACTCCTGCTTTTCAAAACGTTGCAACCTGCGGTGCTATTAAGGGTGGCTTATCAGCATACGACCTTAAGGATATTGACTGTCAGGTACAGCTTTGTAACACTTATCATCTTCACGTAAGGCCGGGAGATAAGCTTATTAAAGACCTTGGCGGTCTTCATAAGTTTACCGGATGGAGTGGTCCTATTCTTACTGATAGTGGCGGATTTCAGGTTTTTTCTCTTGCAAAGCTTCGTAAAATCAAAGAAGAGGGGGTTACCTTTAATTCTCATATTGACGGTAAGAAAATCTTTATGGGTCCCGAAGAGAGTATGCAAATTCAGTCTAACTTAGGCTCCACAATTGCTATGGCTTTCGATGAATGTGTTAAAAATCCTGCTGAATACAAATATGCAAAAGAATCTATTGAAAGAACTACTCGTTGGTTAATAAGATGTAAAAATGAGATGAATAGATTAAAACAGTTACCTGATACAATAAATAAAGACCAACTGCTGTTCGGTATTAATCAGGGTGCAACTTACGATGATTTAAGAATCGAGCATATGAAGATTATTGCGGAACTCGATTTAGACGGCTATGCAATCGGCGGTCTTGCCGTAGGTGAGCCTAAAGAGGATATGTACCGAATTATATCTGCAGTTGAGCCTTTTGCACCGAAGGATAAAATAAGGTATTTAATGGGGGTTGGTACACCCGGTAATATTATAGAAGGCGTAAGCAGAGGTGTTGACCTTTTTGACTGCGTAATGCCAAGCAGAAACGCCCGTCACGGTCATTTATTCACTTGGAACGGTATTATAAATCTCAATAACGCCAAATATGCTACCGATGATACACCTATCGATTCCGAGTGTAACTGTCCGACTTGTCAAAAGCATTCAAGAGCATACATTCATCATTTATTTAAAGCCAAAGAAATGCTTGCAATGAGATTAGCGGTAACTCATAACCTGTATTTTTATAATAATCTTATGCAACGTATTAGAGATGAGCTTGACAACGGTACTTTTGAATCGTTTAAAAATAAGTACGTTGATTTACTTGATACAAGAATATAATTAAATTTAAAAAAAGACTTGTATATTTTTTGTAAAGTTGTATAATAGTCTAGTATTATTTTTTGGAGGATACTTTTTATGTACGATTTAATTAACCTTACTTCATTATTTGGTGGCGGTGCTGAAGGCGGCCAGAATCCTATGTCTTCAATTATTCTTATGGTTGTTATGGTTGCCGCTATGTACTTCCTTATGATTCGCCCTCAGAAGAAGAAACAAAAAGAAGAACAGCAGATGCGTGACTCTATCCAGATTGGTGACGAAATCACAACAATCGGCGGTATTATGGGTCGTGTTGTTACCGTTAAAGACGAATATATCGTTATTGAAACAGGTGCTGACAGAATCAAAATGAGATTTCAGCGTTGGGCTATTCAGACAAATGATACTGCAAATGCACGTATGGAAGCTGAAAGAAAAGCTGCTGCTGATGCTAAAAAAGCTCAGAGCGAAAAAGATGCTATTGACGCAGCTGTTAACGGTAAAAAATCAAAGAAAAAAGCAACAGTTAAAAATATTGGTGCTGCCGATGAAATGAAAGCTGAAGAAGAAGCTAAAATTGCAGAAGACAAAGAAGAAAACTAAAATAATTCATATTTAAGTTTAACTCCGCATACCTTTAAGTAAAAGGTTTGCGGAGGTTTTTTTATGCCTGTTAAAATAAAAAGTAAATATAAAAAAGTCAATGAAAACAATATTTATACTAAAATTAAACCGTACTTAAAGGGAATTCTTGTCGGTGATATATTATTTGTTGTTGGGGTTTTAATAAGTGGGTTAATCATATTTAAAACCGATAGCACAACTTCATTTATATACTATATACCGTACATTTTTATGTTTTCAGGTGCTTTTTTCTGCGGTGTAAGCGTACAAAAAAAGGTAGGTGGAAGAGGTTTTATAACAGGTATTTTAAGTTCCCTACCTTACTTGATAACAGTTTTACTATTCGTATGTATAGTTTTAAGATTTAAAATTAGTGCAAATCTTTTGATTTCAGTTCCGGTATGTCTTTTGGGTGGGTTTGTAGGTGGTATTACCGCGGTAAACAGCAGAATTTAGTAAAAAGGTGAATGTATGTTTAAAAAAAGTGTTGTAATAAGAGCAAAAAGAATTAAACCTATAAAGCTTGATTATAAAGCTTTTTTGTTTTTAAGCTTAATGATTTGCGGAATAATCGTCGGTATAAGCTTAATAAAAAACGGTGATAGCGACTTTAACGGCTTGTTAAAGAGCTTGGTTGATAGCATTAATAATACAAAATCAAACAATTCGTTGTTTTCATGTGTGTTATTTGTTTTCGGGTGGTTACTTGTTCCTTTAATTGTTGCATTTTTTAGTGGGTTGAGTGGGTTAGGATTACCTTTTTTAGCTTTAATAAACGTTTTATACGGATTGTTTTGCGGATTATTCTGTGGCAGCTATTACGTCAATTTTGACTTGCAGGGGATAGGCTTCTTTTCTTTAGTGAATCTTCCTTGTTACGCAATAACAGCAGCAACTTTAATAAAGTGCTGCTGTGAGAGTTTAAAAATGTCTTTTAATGTTTTTTCGTTTTTATTCGGTAACAGTCTAAACCAGTCTAAAAACAAAAATCAGCTTAAAGAGTATATTTTAACTTATTTAATTTTGTGCTTACCCGTTGTTGCAGGTAGTGTCTTAAACGTTGTATCATTTAAAATATTTGGCGATTTATTCAGTAGCATCATCATCTAATGAATCATCAGCCGGTATTTCAATCACGGGTCGTTTAGGTGCTTTAACGTTACTTAACGGGTTAGCAGCTGCAGCTTTTTGAAGTTGTTCATTAACAACGTGGGTGTAAATCTGGGTTGTACTAAGGCTTTCGTGACCTAAAATCTCTTTAATTGCAAGAACGTCGACGTCCCCGTATTGATACATAAGCGTTGCTGCTGTATGACGAAGCTTGTGGGTAGATAAATCTCTATCACTTAAACCGGCCTTTTCAAGCGTAGATTTAACGATGAATTGAACTGTTTTTGGACTTATTCTGCCTTTTTGACGGCTTATAAAAAGAGCGTCCTTATCTTTCTGCTTTACACCGTCAACGGGGCGGAAGGGGAGATATGCGTTAATTGCATCAATACAAGCGTCGTTGAGATAAATCGTTCTCTCTTTATTACCTTTACCGGTTACAACAAGAGTGTTGTTGCTTCTGATATCGGAAAGATTAAGAGAAACCAGCTCCGATAAACGCATACCACAGTTTAAAAACAAGGTTAAAATACAGTAGTCACGTTCCTTGAATTTGCCGTCAACTGATTTTAATAATTCAAGACTTTCTTCAAGAGTAAGATACTTGGGGAGAGTTTTTTTGATTTTTGGAGCATCAAGCTCTTGCAACGGGTTTTCGTCAAGAATACGCTTTTGAACGGTCAAATATTTATAAAACATACGAAGCGTAGTCGCTTTTCTAGCCCTTGTCCGCTCGTTGTTAAGTCGAGTATCCTTGCAGTAAACAAGAAACATATAGGCATCCTGAAGTGTAACTGAAGCAACGGTTTCAATAGAAATATCTTTAACGGTAATTTCTTCAAACGGAGTTTCCTTGGGAACAAGACCTCTAATAATCTTTAAAAATCTAAAAAAGGTCTGCAAATCATTAGCGTATTCGCAAACCGTCCAATCAGACCTGTTTTTGATTACACTGTTATAATTAAGATATTCAACCACATAAGAGGGCAAGGTATCAATAAAATTCTCTTTTTTCATAAACAACCTGCTTTTTAATGATGAAATTATTATATATTTATATTCAATTTTTGTCAAACAAGGGTTAAAGTACGTTATTACGGTATTTATAATATACTTTTTCTTTACGAAAATAGTATGTTATGATATAATAAAAATATCGACAGCAGTTAGATGCTACCGATACTGTACATCACTTTAATAAGAGGTTAACGGAATAAAAACTCTATCTTAAAAGTGATTTTCTTAAGGCTCTGCAATTTGCCTTGCAGAGCTTTTATTATTTTGTGCATAAATTTTCACCTTCTTTTGTTAGTTTGGTGCATAAATTTCATTATGTTAATGATATTATGTTTTTCAGCTTTTAAAAGAGTCGGGGGGGAAAGGTTCACATATATTTTAATTCACGAAACCCCACTTATACAAAATAAAAATTTTGTATAAGTGGGGTTAGGGGTTTTGGGGTGGAAATTGGTGGATTTGCGAATTTAGGGCTATTTTGCGTCTTTATAGCTATTTTGCAGATGTTTGTATATTTGCGTGCTTTTTGTGTGTTTTTTGTTGGTTTAGCTATATTTGCTTTTTGATTAATAGTTTTATAAATAATAGTTTGGTTTTAAATAAATGAAATTTTTGATTATATTATTCAATGTATTTATATCAATTAAAAATATAATCGTATGAGTTAAGTTGAATTACTAAATTACTTGCTACCATATTTTTTCATACAAATAAGAATTGCAGATGTTACTACAACCATTGTAATTGTGTAGCCGAGCTTTGCGGCGGCATTTCTTTCACTTTTCTTCATTTTGAATTTCCTTTCTCGTTGAATAGAAATTTTTAAAATGATATAAGGTATCATTTTAAAAAAACTGATTGAACGGCTTATTTTGGATTTTTTGCGATTTTTGATAAAATCTACTGTTATTTCTTAATTTTATAAAATACATTGGATTATTTAGATTTTTTAATAATCCGGTGTATTTGTTTAATAACTTATTTAAGTTTGTTAAGCTGATTCGGTTAATTGAATAATTCCGCCAAAATCAGTTAAATTACGTGATTTGTTACAAATCATAGATACATTATAATTATCTAAAAACGCTTTGATTTTGTCAAAATCCGGATGATTTTCAATATTTCCGCTGAAATACAGCTCATTTTTCGATATTTTAGCAGATGCACCGCCTATAAAGCCATTGTGCTTGTCTGATAAGCAGATGAAACCCGGCTTTATCTTTAAAACATTGAATTGACAAATATTTAACAAAGAGGCGAGTCCGGGGTCTTCTGTTATTACGGCGTTTTCATTTATTATACATAAGCTGCATCGTGAATAGCCTTGTTTTGTGTGAATTATTTCAATGCCGTTTTCGTTTGCAAAATCGATTATTTGTTGAGAAACAAAATCCTTGTTGCATATAATCTTTTCGCCTATAAAAGCTGCGTTGAGCCTTACGTCGTCAGGATACGGTGATTTTATGTTTTCTTGAAAAGTCAGATTGAAGTTACTTAATTTTTTATTAAGCTTCTCCCCTGCTTCCTTACTTATAATAAGATTTCCGTTACCTTTATTAAAAGCTTGAATATCGGAATGCGTGCTTATTTCACTATCAAGAAACGGTGAGGTCGGTAGCTCGATACAATTTATTCCTAAATCAGTTAATTCCTTGATTTCGTTAGTGTAAGCTGAGCCGATTATGCAATCCTTTACCCTGTTTTGCGGTAAATTAGGCGCTTTTATAAAGGTCTTTTCATTACTATCATTCAACGGCACTTTCAAAGGCTTCTCTGACATTTCTTACACCTATAATTTCAATATCTTTAAATTCGTCTTTAGGAAGTTTTTTTATGTTTTGCCTTGGAACAATGCATTTTTTAAAGCCTAAACGCTCACATTCTCTTATACGTTGCTCGCAGTTATTTACAGTTCTTATTTCACCTGCAAGGCCGATTTCACCGAATACGATTGTTGAACTGTCAATTACCGAATCCTTAAGGCTTGATATTATTGATAATGCAACTGCAAGGTCGCTTGCAGGCTCATCCGCCCTTAAGCCACCGACGATATTAACATAGCAATCCATATTGCTGAAGAAGTAGCCTGCACGTTTTTCAAGAATAGCTATAAGCATTGCCATTCTATTGTAATCAAAGCCTGCCGCCATTCTTCTGGGGTTACCGAAGCCTGATGCGGTAGCAAGACCCTGAACTTCGGCTAAAATGGGTCTGGAGCCTTCTATAAGGCAAGTTACGCAAGTACCTGACACGTTTAAGGGTCTGCCGGAAATCATAGCTAAAGACGGGCTTTCAACCTCTTGCAGACCTTTATTGGTCATTTCAAATACACCGATTTCGTTAGTTGAGCCGAATCTGTTCTTAGCGGCTCTTAAAATTCTGTATGATAAATTACGTTCACCCTCAAAATAAAGAACTGTATCAACAATATGTTCTAAAACCTTAGGTCCTGCAATATTGCCGTCTTTGTTAACGTGACCCACAAGTATAATTGAAACGTCGTTATTTTTAGCCGTTCTCATAAAGAGATTTGTACATTCTCTGACCTGAGTTACGCTACCTGCTGTTGAGGAAACGTCAGAAATGCTCATAGTCTGAACAGAGTCAATCATAACGATATCAGGCTTCTCTGTTCTTATATATTCACAAATGATCTCGGCATCAGTTTCGCACATAATAGCAAGCGCTTCACTTGTTACGCCTAATCTTTTAGCTCTCATTTTAATCTGATAAGCAGATTCTTCACCGCTTACGTATAAAACGGAAAGGTTTTGGGAAAGAAGCTCACATATCTGAAGAAGAATTGTTGATTTACCTATACCGGGGTCACCGCAAAGTAAAACCAAAGAGCCTTTTACAAGACCGCCGCCTAAAACTCGGTTTAATTCACCCATACCGGTATTGTAACGCATTTCAGATGATGAATCTATTTTTGAAAGCGAAAGAACTTTACCAGAAGAATGAGTTAATCTGTTTTTTGAAGCTTTGTTTGTTTCTGTTATAATCTGCTCTTCATTTAAGGTATCCCATTCGCCACAGGTTGGGCATTTACCGTACCATTTCGGCGTTTCATAGCCACATTGACTGCAGATATATACTGTTTTAGTTTTAGCCATCTTATCACCCTAGCCGTTATATATAGAAGATAAATAATTCTGTACGCCCATTGCAATACAAAGGGCAATTTTTTTCTGATAAATTTCAGTTTGTAGTAGTTCGGCTTCTTCTTTGTTAGACAAAAAGCCACACTCAACAAGCACAGCGGGCTTCACCGATTTATATATTAAAAATACTGATGAGGTGCATTCTTTAATTTTTCTTGTATTGTCGGGTTGTAAAACGTTTACCGTACAGCTTTGAATGTATTCTGCAAGTGCAGAGCTTTCATCCTTAAAAGACGGCGAATAAAAAACCTGCATACCTCTGTATTTTTCTTGTGAATAATGATTCTGATGAATGCTAATAAAAATTGCGTTTTCAGTTTCTTCCATTATTTTCATTCTGTTATGTAAATCAGAGGTTTTACGTTTTCTTATAGTATTCAGTCCGCTATCCTCCAAGGATTCATCGGTTGTTCTTGTAAGAAGGGTTTCATAGCCTAAAGCAGTTAAATAATCGCTTAAATAAATCGAAATATTTAAATTGATATGCTTTTCGGGATAGCCGTCGTCAGTTGAAGCACCGCCGTCAAAGCCACCGTGACCTGCGTCAATAATTATACAAGGTGTTTGTTTATTAAATGCTTTATCCTTTGAAGAAACAACAACCTCGGGAATAAAAAGACTATAAATGAAAATTATTAAAGAAACTACAATGCAAATGATAGAAAATAACAATTTTTTCAAAAAATCACCCCCATAAATTATATGATGATTTCTTGAATAAAAGCTTGTAATTTAAAGATTATCTGAACTCTTTTTCGTCCTTAGCCATAAGCATATGACGAATGATTTTATGATTTGTAACGTTACTTTCTCCGATTATCTCAAAAAGCTTACTGCAGAATAAAACGGGGTTAACTGTAAAATCGTTGCCTGCAGGAAGTACGAAGCTTAATATAACGCTGTTTTTATCGAATGAAGAATGGAAATGGCGGATGTGCTCACAAACGTTTATTTCCTTTGTACCGCCTTTTTTAGTCTTTTTCTCAATAGTTATATTACCGTTTTCAACCGCTTTTTTGCATTTAGTTGAGAATTCCTCAGGATTTTCAATGTCGGGAATAACAACCGAATATTTACCCATTACAATTGCAAGCGGCTTCTCTTTGGGGGCACTAACCTCTAAAAATTCAATGCCCGGAACAGTTGCTCTGTTAAGCTCACTTAAAACACGTTCATCAGGGTAACTGTCATCGTTAAGACGAATATCAAGTACTTCTCTTAAGCCCTCAACACCTAAAGGAAGAGGCATACCGAATACAAGGTACGGATGAGGGTTAAAGCCCTCTGTGTACCAAAGGGGTATATCAGTTCTTCGGAATGTTCTTATAAGGCAACGTGTTAAATCAAGGTGGGAAATGTAACGGGCAGTATCTTTTTTAGTGAACCATATTCTTATTGAGCGCATCACATTTACCTCCGTTTAACTTGTTTGAGCCACAGCCTGCACATTTTTGACGGCAATGAGCAGTTGTTTCGGCATTTTTCGCTTTTTCGTTTTCAGCAATAAGAAAAGCCTTGCTTACACCTGAATTAATATGGTCCCATGGAAGAATTTCATCGTAGCTTCTCTTACGGCTGCCGTAAAATTCAGTAGAAATTCCACAGCTTTCAAATGCTTTCATCCAGCCGTCAAAGTTGAATTTATCATCCCAACTATCAAAGGTACAGCCGTTTTTATATGCCGCTTCTATTACGTCGCAAAGCTTTCTGTCACCGCGGGCAAAAACGCCCTCAAGGAAGGTTAAATCTGTATTATGGAAGCGGAAAACTATTTTCTTTGAGGTGCAGGTTTCAAGAAGAAGCTGCTGCTTTCTCTTTAACTCTTCTCTTGTATCCTGAGCTTCCCATTGGAAAGGTGTCCAGGGCTTCGGAACAAATGATGAAACACCTGCACTTACGTTTACACCTTTGCCCTTGGGCTTGTCCGGATTAGAATAGAATTCTTCAACAACCTTTTGAGAAAGAACGTTGATACCAATAACGTCATCGTCGGTTTCGGTGGGTAAGCCTATCATAAAGTAAAGCTTAACCGCAGTCCAACCACCAACGAAGGCTTTTCTGCAGGTAGAAAGAATTTCTTCTTCGGATATATTTTTATTTATAACATTCCTCATTCTTTGAGTGCCTGCTTCAGCTGCAAATGTAAGACCTGAACGGCGAACAAGAGCAAGCTTTTCTTTTAATTCATCAGAGAAATTATCAATTCTGAGTGAAGGTAAAGCAACGTTGATTTTTTGAGGTACTGCCCAACCTAATAGCTCCTCTAATAATTCGGTGATTTTAGTGTAATCACTGCTTGAAAGAGAGCAAAGGGAAAGCTCGTCATAGCCTGTAGTACAAGCAAGCTTCTGGCTTTGTTTACTGATTGTTTCAACTGTTTTTTCACGTATAGGTCTGT
Source organism: Acutalibacteraceae bacterium (assembly GCA_045605825.1). Taxonomy (GTDB): domain Bacteria; phylum Bacillota; class Clostridia; order Oscillospirales; family Acutalibacteraceae; genus DTU089. The sequence continues at coordinate 25,779 of JAZUQS010000103.1, read as the reverse complement.
ACCAGAAGCCTGCCTGACAGAATCGGCAACCTCTTATACAGCCTCTGAAAATTTCGTGAACAACTCTGTCGTGAACAACTTCAACGAAAGGAACAACAAAGCTTTCAGGATAAAAAACGTTATCAAGATCGCTGACAACTCTTTTGTTAATAACCTGGGGTGCACCGTTAGTAGCGGTGAATTCTTTAATTGTACCGTCTTCGTTATAAGTTACGTTATAAAGTGACGGTACGTAAATACCCTCGATTTGAGATGCTGCAATAAGAAACTCTTTCCTTGATTTATTGTTCTTTTTATATTCATTAAGTAAATCGAGAAGCTCTATCATCATCTCTTCGCCTTCACCGATTTCAAAAATATCAATAAAATCAGCCAAAGGCTCAGGGTTACAAGCGCAAGGGCCACCTGCAACGATTATAGGTGTATCAAGAGTATCTCCCCTATCCTTACTGCGAAGAGGGATATTTGAGAGATTAAGCATATTTAAAACGTTTGTATAGCAAAGCTCGTATTGAAGAGTAAAGCCGATTGCATCAAATTCGGTTAATGCATCTCTGCTTTCAAGGGCAAAAAGTGGAATATTATTCTGTCTTAAAGCCTCTTCCATATCGGTATCGGGTGCAAACACTCTTTCGCACCAATAGTTTTCTTTGGAGTTAATAAGGCTGTAAAGAATTTTCATACCGAGATGGGACATACCGATTTCGTAGGTATCAGGAAAACAGAATGCAAATCTGATATCAATATTATTTTTATTCTTAACAACCGAATTAAGCTCACCGCCCGTATAACGAGCAGGCTTTTGAACTAATGGTAATATCTTTTCAATCTTATCTTTATACATCTTGAGTCACCGTTTTATGAATTCTTTTTTGATAATTTTTTTATCTTTTCAAATAATGGTATCGGCTCTTGCTCAATATCGCTGTTATGGCATTTTTCAATTATAACAAGGAAAAGAGTTATAAGCAGTAAATATGGCATCGGGCAAAGAATACCGGGGTTTACTAACGACATTAATTCAAGACCGATATAAGAAAGGAAAACAGTTAAACTGAATAAGGTTTTTTTCTGCCAAATTGTTTTTATTCTCTTAATAAATTGATACAAGAAAACTACAATACCGATTATACCAAAGCTTGCGGCAATCTGAATAGGCTCACAATGATACCAGCATAAAGCACCGTCTTTGTTTTTAAAGATATCTCTGTTACCCATATAGCCTAAACCCGTACCGAGTATTGGGTGGTTAAGGAAATCCTCAATACCTCTTGCATAATGGCGAACACGGGTTTCAGTTTCACCGTCTTCACCTGAAACGTCGGCAAGAACCTGAATAACTCGTTCAAAGGTATATTCAAGGAAGTCTATAACGGGGCCCGAGAAAATAACAAGTACTATAATTACGCAAAGCAAAAATGCAAGGTATGCTTTACGTCTTTTTTTATCGTAAATAAGATAAGCTAAGAAGCAAAGTCCCATTTCAATTGTGCCGAAAATCATACCGCCTCTTGAGCCTGTTGCAAGCATTGCACCGTAGAATAAAAACGGTAAGATAACTGCAGGAAGCTTTTTATGGGCGAAATAATATGCAAAGGGTAAAGCAATCATAAGAATAGTGCAAACGTTGTTACGCCATCTTATATAGAAAATACCGCCCCAATCAATCATTTTTTCAATATTTAAAAGATAATGGGCAATAATCATAACCGAAGCGAAGGTGCCGATTACAACCATAAGCTTGGTTATACGCTCGATTAATGAGTATTTATCATTAATCTGAATTCTGCCGTTAAAGAAGCAGTAAAAGAACACCATACCGAAGCCCATACCGAGCATATGATAAATAGAGCTACCCGCAAAATAATCCTCGGCGGATATAAATCCGAGACCGCCTATTAAAACAACAATTGAAACCAATATCATAGGCTTAAACTGAGAGCCCTTAGGATCAAGCTTTTTACGGTAGATAATTATATTAAAAAGAGCAATTGCAATAAGCGGAATAAACACCCAGATTATACTCATAAAGGCAGAGAGTGAGTTGTAGCATCTTATAGCGATTAAATAGGTAAATAAACCTGGAGTGAGCATTGCAAAGATATCACCCGACATAAGAAAGCTAAAGCCACTCATATAGGCTAAAACTACCGTGCCCCAGATATTATAATCCTCTTTAGGATAAAGCGAATTAAGACAAGCAAAAACGAAAGCCACAACCGCAAGAATGATTAGCCAGATATCGCCTAACAAGAATTTCCTTATTGCTTCAATTCTTTTTAAAGAACTTTCGGATTTAAATATATATTCCATTATTTGCCTCCTATAAAACTGCAAGTAATATGATATTTAAATATAAACATACTTATACATCTACAATTATATAGAAAAACAAAATAAATTCAATATTTATTACAAAATCTTAAATAATTTTATCGTCTTACTCTGTCTTTAAATTTTTAAATAAAGAAAAAATCATATAAACACATAAAAGCAACATTGATACTCCCGTTTTACTGTTGAAGAAAACTGCAACAGTAAATGAAGAAATCACTAATACCGATAATATCGAGGTTACGTTCAGGATTGTATTTACTATAGAGAGATCAAGGCAATTTGAAAGTAAATAAAACAGCCCTCTTCCTCCGTCGAAATCGTAAAACGGCAGTATGTTAAAAACACCGATAATCAGATTAATGTAGCCCCATAAATTGATGTTAAATAACACCAATAAAGCACCTGCAAGAATATTTGTTGCAGGTGCGCTTATGCTTATAAAAAATTCCTTAAAATTCGTTAACTTTAAAGCTTTACTACGTTTTATATTACCACCAAAAATTGAAAAAGAAATTTGCGAAATCTTACCACCAAAAGCGATAATTAATGCTAAATGTATTAATTCGTGAAGAATTGAGCTAATTAATGAAATTAGCAAAATCCCCTCTTTATCGAAGCAGGCTGTAAGTATAATAAGAGATAAAAAGGTAAAGCTTAACTCTATCCTCGTTGATTTGATTTTAAACTGCATTTAAAGCCTCATTTAAAGCGATTTGCGGGTTAAATGATACGTTATCTATTCTTAATTCAAAATGCAAATGAGGACCCGTAGAAGAGCCGGTAGAACCTACGTAGCCTATAACCTCACCTGCCCTGATATTTTCACCTTTTTTAACGTTTAGACTATCGCAGTGACAGTAAACTGTCATTACTCCGTCCTCATGTTCAATTTTAATAAAATTTCCGTTCCATTTATCGTAATCGGCTACAAATATTTTACCGTCAAAGGCGGCGTAAATCGGCGTGCCCAAATCGGCTGCAATATCAATACCCGCGTGAAACGTTAATTCGTTTGATATCGGGTGAATTCTTGATCCGAATTCAGAAGTGATTCTACCGTTTATTACAGGATTTATCATATTTTGGGTAAGCGTATATGAATTTAAAGATACATTGTCAGGAATCTCTTCACTTGAAGCTATTTTTATATCAAGTCCGCCCGTTGCTTCTATTGTTGCGTTAAGGCTGGGTTCATCAAAGGGCACGAATTCAGTTTCGTTTTCAAGTATATTTTCAGGATTATTATTTTTTGTTGTATCATTTTCAGTTTTGTTGTCGGTGTTTTTGCTTTTTCTTTTATCAGTCTCAACGGTTGGCAGCGTAATTTTATCCGTTATTGATTTAAAAACGCTTTCCGCTTCAATTTTTGTTATATTTTCGCTTAGTTTATCGGAAAATTCGCTTTCAATCGTCTTAAAAAACTGGCTATTACTTTGCTTTAAGAAAAACAATAAACCGAATAATAAAATACAGAATAAGCTTTGAAATAGAATTGCTCGTACAATGAAATCCTTTTTGTTTTTAGTCATAAAAAATCACCTGCAAATTTATATGCAGATGATTTCAAAATTATTCTTGCTCAGTTTGTAGAGCTTCCCATTCTTCATATAAAGCGTCTAAAGCGTTTCTTAAGTAATCAAGGTTTTCCGTGCACTCTAAAAGCTTTTCGTAATTACCGGAAACCTCGGGGGTTGAAAGCTCTTCTTCAAGGCTTGAAATCTTATTTTCCGTTTCACCTATTTCAGCTTCGATACGGGTGATTCGAGTAAGCCTTTTTCTTTCGTTACTTGCCTTTTCTTTTCTTAATTTATAGTCGTTAATAACGGGCTTTTGCTGTTGCTTTTCTGTTTGCGTTTTTAACGCTTCGTTTTCTTTATAAGCGAGATAATTATCGTAATTACCGTCAATATTTACCGCACCGTTATTAGTTAAATAAACCGTTCTCGTAGCTAATTTATTAATAAAATAACGGTCGTGAGAAACTACTAAAAGAGTGCCGTCAAAATCAGAAAGTGCATTTTCAAGCACCTCTCTTGAAACTATATCAAGGTGGTTTGTAGGCTCGTCAAGAATAAGAAGATTAGGCTTGGAAAGCATTATTTTTAAAAGAGAAAGCTTTGCTCTTTCACCACCCGAAAGAGAATCAACCTTTTTGAATACGTCTTCACCGCAGAAAAGAAACATTGCTAAAGCACTTCTAATTTCAGTTTCTGTCATAAAGCGGTACATATCCCAGACCTCGTCAAGCACGGTTTTATTTGAATTAAGCTTATCAATATTCTGGTCGAAATAACCGATTTTAACGTTACTGCCGTATCTTATAATGCCCTCGTCGGCACTTGCCTCTTTATTTAATATTTTTAAAAACGTAGATTTTCCGCAACCGTTAGGACCTAATAAAAAAACTTTTTCTTCACGTAATATTTTTAAATCAAAATTATTGAAAAGCGATTTATTTGTAAATGCTTTTTTCAGACCCGTAACAGTTAAAACCTCGTCACCTGCTCTTAAATCAGTTTTAAAGCTGAAGTGAATACTTTTCAAAGCCTTATCGGGTACAACAAGGGTTTCTTTAAGGCGTTCAATCTGCTTTTCTTTACTCGCGATTGTTATATAGTTTCTTTCCTGATTAAAACGTTTTTGTTGCTCTATAATGCCCTCAATTCGCTTTATTTCGGTCATCGTCTTTTCATATTCACGCTCAATAAAAAGCTCTCTTTCAGCCTTTAGCTTTTGAAAAACGGAGTAATTACCGTCAGTTTTTGTAAGCTTTTTATGGGATATTTCCATAGTTGAGGTAGTTATTTTATCAAGAAAATATCTATCGTGAGAAACTACAATTAAAGCTCTGTTATATTTAATTAAAAAGTCCTCAAGCCAGTTGATAGCATCAACATCAAGGTTGTTAGTAGGCTCGTCAAGAAGCAAGAGATTAGCGTTAGATAACAGAAGCTTACAAAGAGAAAGCTTTGACCTTTGACCGCCGCTTAAGGTCAAAACCTTTGCATCTAAATCCTCTTCCTTAAAGCCAAGACCTAATAAAGCCGAACGAGTTTTAGCACGATAAACAAGACCGTCACGACGTTCAATTTCTTCAGTAAGGCGAACCTGCTTTTCAATAAGAGAAATATCGCTGTCGGTAAGAAGCCTTTGATTAATCTCTTCAAGCTCGTTTTCAAGCTTAATTACGTCTGAAAAAACGGTGAGGGCTTCGTTGTAAAGAGTTTGGTTATCGTCGCAGTTAAGGTACTGCTCCATATAGCCTATTCGAACGTCCTTACCTCTAACAATACCACCATCGTTAGCAGAATATTCGCCTATAATAAGCTTGAAAAGAGAGGTTTTTCCCGTTCCGTTTGCACCAATTAAGCCAACCTTATCGTTTTCTTCCACCTTAAAAGCGGCGTCTTTAAATAAGACGCCGTCAAGAAAACCGAATGTTAAATTTTGTGCAGTTAAAACAGACATTTTTTCACCCGATTAATTTTGATTAAAAGAATTAAAGTGTGCTAACTAATATATTTACCTTACCGTAGATTTTAACGTTACCTGAATTTGCAGGAACGAAAATACTGTCACCTGATGCAATTTCAACAACGTTACCGTCAACCTCAACAGTGCCGTTGCCCTCTGTAATAAGTAGAGAAACGAAGCTTTCACCGCCAACGTTAAAAGAATGTTCACCGTTGATTTCAAGAGTTGACATTTTAAAGAATTCACAAGAGCAAAGGTCTTGTGAGAAGCCACCGTCAACAGTAACCTTTTCACCGTCTGCATCACCTGAACGAGTAGGCGGAACTGTATCTGTAACGTCAATAGCTTTTTCAATATGAAGTTCACGGGGCTTGCCGTCAACAAGTCTGCCGTAGTCGTAAACTCTATAGGTGGTATTACAGTTCTGCTGAACCTCAGCCAAAAGAATACCGCCACCGATAGCGTGAAGAGTACCTGCGTTTATAAAAAAAACGTCACCTTTTTTTACGTTTACCTTGTTAACGTAGTCAAGGAATGTATTATCTTCAATTGATTTTTTAAATTCGTCGCTTGTAAGCTCTTTGTTAAAGCCGTAAATAAGCTGAGCACCCTCGTCGCAATCTAATATGTACCAGGCTTCTGTTTTGCCGTAGCTGTTTTCGTGAAGCTTTGCGTATTCATCATCTGGATGTACCTGAACTGATAAATCCGATTTTGCATCAATAAATTTAATTAAAAGAGGAAACTCCTCATAAGTAGCCCCTTTTTCGCCTAAAAGCTGAGGGTTAGCTTTTACTAATTCAGTAAAAGACATACCGCTGTATTCGCCGTTTACAACGGTATTATCGCCGTCTTTTCTTGCACAAAGCATCCAAGCTTCAGCTATGTTATTTAAGTCAGATTTAAATCCGTAATCATTTTTAAGGCGGTTACCACCCCATACGATTTCTTTAAAAACGGGTTGTAATTTAATAGGATAACTCATTATTCTCGTTCCTCCGAAGAGTTGCCCGAGCTTTCAACGGCAACTATATTTTTAATTTCTTTCTTTTCTATAAACGGTACCGACGATGATTTAATATCAATTCTGTCGTAATACTCTTTAAATCGGATAGTAAATCTTATTTTTCTCTTGCATTTTTTACACAAGAAAATCGCCCTGAAGGACTGATTAGTTAAACGCCAATCGGATATCCTTTCGCAAGAAGCACCGCAAACGTCACAAAGGCATTTCATTTTTGATTTATCAATCAAAGGGCTGTTAATATCAACGATAGCCTTAGGCTTAAAAGTGATTTTAGAATAAAAGGACGTATCACAAACAAGAGTGTAAGAATCAAGCATCTGTTTATTGAAAATCCTTTTAAATAAATCAGCGGTAAGACGGCTATCGTCAAGGGCTCTGTGAAGAGTGTATCTTTCAGGGCTTAAGCCAAGCTTTTCGGCGGCAGCCGCAAGACCAATCTGCTCCGCTTTTGAAATATTCATAAATGCCTGAGCATATTTTTGTAAATTAACGTAGTTACTCAAAAACGGAATGAATGAAATACCGTTGAAATAACGGAAATTTTCAATCATTACTCTTATATCGGTATCGCCCCAGGTAAGAATGATATTTTCTTCGTTACCAACCCATTTTCTGAATTTTGCCATCGCTTGTGAAAACGGTGTACCTGAGCTTATATCGTCATTTGTAATGTTTGTAAGCTCTTTAACTCTTGCGTGAAGTTTTTTACCTAACTGAGCCTTGATAAAAACAGAGAAAGTATCAATAACCTTTAAGTCAGAGCTGAGCTTAACTGCACCTATTTCAATGATTTCATTCATAAAACCCTTTTTCTTTTTACAATAGGTGTTGTTCCATTCAAGGTCCATTATAATATAATTCATTGAAAGAACTCCTCAAGTCGAAAGTGTTTTAAAGTGTGATAAAAACACACTTAATTATTTCAAGCCCTCTGAATCGTAAAGGAAAGCCGCTTCAAGCATAACCTGAGAGCCGATTTTAAGTGCTTCAGGAACGAGAAGCTCGGGTGTATCAAGACGGGTGTGATAATATCTCGGTGGTGTGGGGTCCATAGCGGCAAAGCCCGTTGCCTTAATACCTCTTTGAGTGAATGCCGCAGCATCGCAAGCACCGAGATAAATTGATGAATATTTAAAGTCGTAACCGCAGTTAAGACCTGCATTTCTCATAAGCTCTTTAGCTTGCTTATCGTGCTTTAAGGTGCCGCTTAAATCACGGTCGTAAACATACATATATTCAAGATCTCTCATCGTGTCGCAAGCAACGACAACCGTTTCAACCTCTTTAAGCTCTTTTTCGTGAGCTTTAGCGTATGCTTTTGCGCCTCTGAGACCTGCTTCCTCAGAGCCGGTAAGAATAACTCTGACCTCTGTGTTTTCAAAACGCACGTCTGCTTCTGCAAGATGCTTTAAAACTGACATAGAAGCAAGACAGCCCGAAAGGTTATCGTTAGCACCGGGAACACTCTTTGTAAAGCTCTGTAAGAAAAGGAAGCCTATGTAAGGGATAATGAAGATACAAAGGAAAATACCTACAACAAGGAAGAATGTATCAACACTTGGGTTATCAACGCCCTTTAAGTCAAGTACTATGAATTTTATAAGGCTTGCGATTGAGCAAATAATAAGACCTACAACACCGGGAATAAGGAAAAGCTTCATTCCCACTCCACCTAATTTGTAGTTTAAAATCCACTCGTACTGTGAGTCGGAGTGACCAACGAAAATAATTCTCTTTTTAGTTTCCCCTGTTGCTTTTCTCGTTGCAATAACGTTGTGAGAAGGATGACCGATAAACAACGGGTCAACAAACTGCTTATACATTAAAAACTCGAGAATAAGCGGAATAAAGCCTAAAATAGTAAGAATAAGGCTTACAAGAGGATATTTAAAGAAGAAAATAGTTGCGAGTATTGCCATTGCAACAGTAAAAGGAATAAAGCCCATAAAAGCCTGACGGTGAACTGTAAAGCCTTCTATTTCAACGGTATCAGACCATTTCTCAAGGTCTTTAGCCATAGATTTCTGAGCTTCATACTCCTCTTTACTACCGGGAGCACGCGGACCTATTTTTTCACATATTTCCGTAATTTTATCTACCATATATTTTACGGTAGAATCAAAATCAATTTTATTAGCATCGATTTTTTCAAGGACTGTTTTCATATACCCACCCCAAAATTTTATAATACAGAAGTAATATATCACACTTTTAGTTATTTTACAATAAGAATAAATAATTAAATATATTGATTTTATATATTTTTTATTATAGAATAAAAGTAATAACATACACGGTGGTGTTTCTTATGGTTAACGATTCAAAAGTATTATTTTACAAAACGGCTGCGAGAAGCTGGCTTCAGGCTATGCCCTTGGGTAACGGTTTTTTAGGTGCAATGGTTTACGGCAGAACTGACGACGAAACAATTGCTATGAACTCTGACTCACTCTGGACGGGCTTTCCCCGCCCCTCTCAAGTTAAAGACGGTGCTCACGAAGCTTTTCTCAAAGCACGTGAAATTGCTCTTAACGGTGAATACAGAAAAGCTCAGGATATAATTGAAGATAAGGTGCTTGCTCATTGTTCTCAAGCGTATATGCCCTTATGCCACATTAAATATAAATTCAGCAAAAACGGTTTTCTTAAGGATTACGAAAGAAGTCTTGATTTAGAAAACGGTGTTAACAAGGTTGAATATAAAAGAGGCTCTGTTTGGTACAGAAGAAAATCTTTTGTAAGTGCTCCCGAAAACGCATATATTGACCATTTCAGAACTGGTAAAAAAGGTGCTCTTACCTTTGAGATTTCCTTATGTACTCAGTTAAAGGGTAACGCTTTTTGTGAGAATAATACTCTTATTTTAGACGGTATGGCTCCCTCTGATTCACCTTGTAATCAGGAAACCTATGCAAGACTTGATGCACCTCAATACCCCGATGACCCCGCGCTTCAAGGCACTCATTTCAGATGTGCTCTTAAGGTTGTTACTGACGGTAAGGTTGAGTTTAAAGAAAAATCAATTCTCGTTTCAAACGCAACTGATGCAACTGTATTTTTCTGCACTGAAAACTCCTTCAACGGCTATGATAAACACCCCGTTCTTGAAGGTAAAGAGTTCAAAAAACCTTGCCTTGACAGAGTTGAAGCAGTTTCTAAAAAAGACTTTGACAAGCTTTATAAAGCTCACAAAAAGGATTTTTCATCCTACTTTAACAGAGTTGAGCTTGACTTAGGCAGCAATAATAAGGGTAATATTCCTACTGATAAACGTCTTATTAAGCATAATAAGGGTGCAGACGATATCGCTCTTTATACTCTTATGTTTAATTTTGGCAGATATTTAGTAATTTCAGGCTCTAGAGAAGGCTCTCAGGCAACAAACCTTCAGGGTATCTGGAATGATAAGGTTTCTCCCCCTTGGAGCTCTAACTATACTGTAAACATTAACACAGAAATGAACTATTGGCCCGTTCTTATGTGTAACCTTGCTGAATTCAATGAGCCGTTAATTCATCTTGTAAAGGATTTATCAGTTAAGGGTGAATACACAGCTAAAAATATTTATGGTGCTAGAGGCTTCTGTGCTCATCATAATGTTGATATCTGGCGTTATTGTGACCCTGCTTGCGGTGATGCTCAATGGGGCTTTTGGAATATGGCAGGTGCTTGGTTCTGTCAGCATATCTATAACCATTACTTATATACTAACGATGTTGAATTCCTTAAAGAAACGGGTTATCCCATACTTAAAAAATGCACACAGTTTATACTCGATTTACTTGTTGAGGATAAAGACGGCTACCTTATTTTGGCACCCTCTACCTCACCCGAAAACGAATTCCTTATTGACGGCGTTGCTATGAGCCTTAGCGAAACAACAACTATGACTATGACTCTCGTTAAAGAGGTGCTCGGCAATACGGTTAAGGCTGCTGAAATTTTAGGCGAAAATGATGAGGATATCGAAAAAGCGAAAGAAGTGTTACCCCGTCTTCTTCCCTTTAAGGTTGGTAGTAAGGGTCAGCTTCTTGAATGGTACAAAGAGCTTACGGAGCATGAGCCTCAGCACAGACACAAATCACACCTTTACGGCTTACATCCCGGTAACATTATTACACCCGATGAAACACCTGATTTAGCTCAGGCTTGTATTCGCTCTCTTGAGCTCAGAGGTGACAACGGCACGGGTTGGAGCTTAGGCTGGAAAATCAATATGTGGGCTCGTCTTTGGGACGGTGACCACGCATTAAAGCTTCTCGATATTCAGCTAAGACCCGTCCCTGCAGCTAAAAACGTAAGATACAGAGGCGGCGGAACTTATCCCAACCTTTTCGATGCTCATCCCCCATTCCAGATTGACGGTAACTACGGCTGCACAGCAGGTATTGCCGAAATGCTTCTTCAATCAAGAGAAGGTAAAATCTTCTTGTTACCTGCCCTCCCCACCTCTTGGAAAGACGGTAGTGTTAAAGGCTTAAAGGCCATCGGTAATATCACCGTTGATATTGAGTGGAAGGACGGCAAAATGGTTTCCTATAAACTTGACGGAAATACAGACGGCATTGAAATTTACTGTCAGGGTGAGAGGATATAAATCTGTTTTATTTAGGTGGTGTTTTCATGATTGCTTTAATTGATTACGAAAATGTTAATTCTAAAGGACTTAAAGGCATTGAGAATTTATCTGCAACTGACCAAATTTATTTGTTCCATAAAGAAAATTCTACAATTACAATTTCTATACATAAAAAATTAGAGGCTTCAAAAGTTTCCAAAGAATATATTTGCGTAAAAGCGTCAACCAAGAATGCTTTAGATTTTCAACTTGTTGCAAAATTAGGGTTACTTTGTGCAGATAAGTCTGAAGAAAAATATTGCATTATCAGCAATGACGGTGGTTTTGATTCAGCAATAGCTTTTTTGAGTGATTATAATATTTCGAGGTACAGTAATCTTGGATGTGCTAAATCGGAAACCCATAAAATTCCAACTGTTGAAGAAGTAAAAAAACTTCTTCCTGAGCATGCTGACAGTGCTGAAGAAATTGCTGAAATAATTGATAAGTTTAAAACTAAACAAGCAATCAACAATAATTTAATGAAAAAATTTAAATCTGAACAAGTTGGTAAAATTTATAAAGCGCTCAAACCACTTTTAAAAGATAAAACTTGATTAATATTCAAGGTCTGTGATAAGCAGTTTATTGCTATCACAGACCTTTTAATCATTATTTTATATTGTATTTATTCTTAATCTCTTCCGTAAACTTATACATCTGCTGAATTTCCATTTTTCTGCTTTCCATAAGCTCTTTAGGGTTTCTTGTACGGGTGTTAATACCGATATTTACACCGTCAAGGCTTACGTAATATTTTGCGTTAACGGGATAGCATTGACACTCTGTTAATGAGAAAAAGCCGACCATATTTTCAAGAAATTCTGCCTTTTGTGTATCCCCTTCTTCGTGAGCCTTTAAAAGCTTAACGTAAAGCTCGGGGTGGAAGTTTGCCATAACGCCTGAGTAACCGTGAGCACCCATTTTAATACTTTCGTAAAGTGTTGCACCGTTTGCATTAAAGAGCATAACAGAGCTACCTTTAATAATATCAAGCTTTTCTTTTAATTTTACGGTACTGCAGCAAGTATCTTTAATAAAAAGATATCTTCCGCTTTCAACCATTTTCTTTAAAACATAAGGTGAAATTTCACGTTTATATGGATAAGGACATTCGTAAACGCCTAAAGGAATATCAGGAAGGTTTGAAGCAACGTATTCCATATTTTTAAGTAAAACGTCGTCGTCCTCATCCTCTTTAGCAAAGCGGTTTGAAATGAAAACATAGGCATCAATACCCGTTGCAATAAATGCTTTTGCTTCTTCAATTTGAACGTCTAAATCGTCACTTGTATGACCTGAAGCTACTATTGACATGCCCTCGGGCTTATTTGCCATAATAAATTTAATTAATTCAAGGCGTTCCTCAAAGCTTAAAAAGAAAATTTCACTACTCTGACATATTGCAAATATACCGTCAACACCTTTTCTTTCATACCATTTAAGAAGCTCTTTAACACCGTTGTAATCTATCTTGTTATCGTCAGTAAAAGGAGTTATCATAGTCGGATATACGCCTTTATTGATTGTTTTCATAGCTATCACACCTTTCTTAGCAATTGTATCACACTAAAAATAAAAAAGAAATAGACAAATAAATAATTTATGATATAATTATTAAAAATAAATGCGGAGAAAAAAGATATGGTTATTAGAAAATACAGAACAGAAGATTTTGAAGCTACGAAATACGTTTGTATTCACGATATGATTGGCAAATTTTGCGATGATTTAATTGAATACGTTGAGGTTATGTTTAATAAATATTACCTTGAAAAAGAGCCCGACTGTTGCTTTGTTGCAGTTGACGAAAACGATAAGGTAATAGGCTATTGCTACGGTGCGAAGGATTACGATAAATATCAGGAAAACTTTTCTGAGTATATTAGAAGAGTTTCAGAGCTTTCTAACCGTCAGTATTTGGGTGAAGCACTTACAGAAATGTTTGACCACGCTATTTATAAAGATGAATACCCTGCTCACCTGCATATTGACATTTTACCCGAGTATCAGTCAAAGGGTATCGGCTCAAAGCTTATAGATGAATTTTGTAATTATATTAAATCTCTCGGAATTGAGGGTGTTATGCTTATCGTCGGTGAGGATAACACGGGTGCAAGAAGATTCTATGAAAGAAACGGTTTTGAGCTTTTACAGGTTGTACCCACAGGTGCGGCATATGGGAAGAAGCTTTTATAAATGGCAAATTGCAAATGGGTAATGGCAAATTATGGGGCACTTTGTGCCGATTATAAAGCTCACTATGTTCGCTAATGAATGATGAATAATGAAAATTGAATAATGAATAATAAGGGTCTGCGAAGCTTAAATGCGTTGCAGACTCTTTTCTATTATCTATTCAATATTATCTTTTATCTATTATCTTGCGAAGTTTTCTTCGTCATCAGCTTTCTAATTCCTTTTCAATCAGCTCCGTAATTCCCGTTGTAACGTAATCTGCAATAGATTTTATGTAATCAACGCCGTTTTCCATTGCGTATGAACGAAATTCTTTTATCATATGAGTATCGTTAATATTGTCACCAACAGTAATAACGTCTTCGTATTTGCCGTTTACAACCTTTAAAAACTCGTAAATACCAAAAGCTTTATTAACACCAAAGGGTACGATATCAATGCAGTCACCGTTCAGAAGAGGTGTAAGAATACCATTATACTTCTCTTCGATTTTCTTTGTAATAACTGTCGCCTCTTCATTTGTGTCAAGCATTGTGCTCATTTGATTAAATTCAGGAATATCAGGTAAATTTTCTAAATTGTATTCGTCATCGTCGCAATCATCTTTGTTAGCTCTTGTCATAAAAGCATTTTCGCTTACATCAACGTTAACGAACGGGCAACCCCATTCAAATAAATCCTTTATAAACGGAACAATAATATCACCGTTTATCTTAGTTTCAGTAAGAATATTAAGATTTTTATCGCATATAACCCCGCCGTTGTTACCGATAAGAAAGTCATATTCAAAATCCTTATCTTTTATAACGTCAAACAATGATTTGACTCCTCTACCGCTTACAACGCCGAAAAGATTTCCTTTTTTACGCCATAAAGAAATAGCGGCTTTCTTTTTTTCATCGATTCCGTTATGATTTAAAGTACCGTCATAATCGGTTGCAATTATTTTCATATAAAAAGCTCCTAAAATTATTAATTAAATTATATATTAATTTTTCTGAAAATCAATATTTCACAATTAATTTTATATTGTCTTTTAGTAAAGATTTGATATAATTAAGCTAACGTTTGTTAATTGGGCGGTGTTGTTATGAACGAGTTGTCAAATATTTTTAAAAGTATCAAAAACAATGAAGAGGTTAAATTGAAAGACGGGGTTATCTATGACGTAAGGCAAGATGATTCCTTCAGCTTAACCGGCTATTTTTGCACCAACACCGCAAGAAAAAGTGAAAACAGAAACGGTCAAAGAAACGTTGCAATTTATTTAAAAAATAAAAAGAATATCGTTATTGACGGCAACGGTGCTACAATTATGATTCACGGTAAAATGACACCGTTTTTATTTGATAATTGCGAAAACATTACAGTTAAAAATCTCGTTGTTGATTACTACTGCCCTACTATGACTGAATTTACCGTTTTAGAAAACAATAACGGCTTATGTAAAATTAAAATCAACGGTGAATGTCTATATGAGATTAAAAGTAATAACCTTGTTTTCAAGGGTGAAACGGGGTTAAACGGTAAACCCTACTGGAAGCATGGCTACATTGCTAACAAGCGACATTATAAGCTTTTAGACCCCGAAACGAAGCTTTTTAGAGATTTTTCGAGAAAAGATATGGAGTTTACCTCTATTAAAGATTTAGGTAACAATATTCTTCAATGTGAACTGGAAAATAAAGAGGTATATTTACCCGAAAATAGCATAATTCAAACCCGTAGCATTGTAAGGGACCAGACGGGTGCATTGTTTAACAGATGCAAGAATCTCTATTTTGAGAATTTAAGAGTAAAATTTATGCACGGGCTTGGTATGGTTTCTCAATTCTGCGAGAATGTATCTTATAAAAATTGCGATTTCACCCCAAAAGAAAGCAGAACCGCCGCTTCAACTGCCGATTTCTTTCAGTTTTCGGGCTGCAAGGGTGATTTGCTTTTGGATAACATCAAGGCTTCGGGTGCTCATGATGATTACGTTAACGTCCACGGTACTCATTTAAGAGTTGTAAGAAAAAATAAACGAAATAACACGATAACAGTTCGTTTTATGCACCACGAAAGCTGGGGATTTCAAGCATTCCAAAAGGGTGACGAGCTTGAATTTATCCGTTGGGATACGCTTATCCCATACGCAAAGACAAGGGTTATTGATTATAAAAGGCTAAACGATACTGATATTCGCCTTTTTCTCGACAGACCTATCCCCGATTCATTGGTTTTAGGTAAAGACGTTGTTGAAAACGCTACTTGGACACCAAATATCACCGTAAGAAACTGCGAATTCGGTTTAACTTGCGGAAGAGGTATTCTTGCAACAACAAGAGGTAAGGTTGTTATTGAAAACAACATATTTAAAGACGTGTGGGGCCCTGCTCTTTTAATTGAAGATGACTGCAACTTCTGGTTTGAATCGGGTTACACAACTGAAGTTATTTTCAGAAACAACATTGTTGATAATTGCGATTATATAAAGATGTACCAAGGCTCCCCTGTTATTAAATACTCACCTAAGGTTATGAATGAAAATTCAAAGGATTTTGTACACGGTAAGCTGATAGTTGATAACAACGAATTCAAAAACCCCGTCGAAAATGATTGCTTTTTAATCAGCCTTGAATATTTAAGAAAAGCCGAAATAAAAAACAACACCTTCCACAAACCCTTTAAGATAAGTAAAAGGGTTGTAGGAGATGTTATTGAAGAAAACAATAAAATTATATAATATTTTACAAATCAGCTTCAAATTACCGTTGAGTTATTTATTGGTTGTTTGAAGCTGATTATTTTAAATAATCCTTAAGCCATAAAAAGTGTGAGGGTCTGTGAAATTTAGGCTTCATTGTAGGGTTTAAAGCCATTAAATGCTTATCCATTTCTCCCCCGTCGGTTTCTAATCTGTAGGCATTAAAATAGATTTCACCGTCACACGATAAGATTTTATTTTTTGGAAAGCGTACAGTCGCTTCGTAAGAATTTTCGTTTCTCGTAACGTTGCTTTCAACAAAGCAATCTTCAACAAAATTGATTTCTAATATAGGAACACCGTTCCCATCGTCCCCTTTATTTTCCATTAAAGCACACATTAACTTGTTTTCGGGGCTGATTTCAATTTCATAATAAAATCTTCTTTCAGGGTCAGAGCCTATTAAAACCTCGCAGGCATCACCTTCTGAATGAATATCGTTATAGCTGTGATGCGGGCAATAGAATTCAGTATGTTCAGCATAAAACTTAAATTCTAAAACGCCATTACTTTCGCTTATATCAACGGTAGTTTTATATGGTGCTGATGAGCCGTCCCTGCAGTTTTTTAATTCATAAGTCATATTATCGTACCTTGCTTTCAAAAATTCCTATACTTTCTCTGCCAATTAAATTGTTTGATACGTTACGGGCATTGAAATATAAACGAAGTTTGCCTTCATAATAAGTAAGGCAACAAGCATAAACGTATTGCTTCATCCAGTTTTTGTTCTTATTATTTTCGCAAATCTGCGGTACTAAAAACGGCTTTACATACTCAAAATTAATACCGTCATCAGATTTTAAAAGCATAATTGCTGAATGGCTTATTCCGTCCTTTTCAAAAAGACCGTTTTGAAGCCCTATATAGCAGTCTTTAAGCTTGTACACCTTAAGACACCCTGAGCATAGGTTAAGGTACTCAACGGCTTTATCAGGGCTTATAATGGGTGTTTCACGGGATATGTAGCCATTATCAACATTATCACTCTCTGCAAAGCTAACGTGAGTAGGCTCGCAGAAGCCACAATCCTTAATAAATGTTTGACCGCAGGAGTAATACATTCTGTATTTACCGTCAACCTTTATTAAAAACGGATTTGAAATTGCTATACCGTGTTCGTCTTCTTCGTGAGGACGGGTCTTTTTAATAACCTTGTAGGGCTCGGACCAGTTTTTTAAATCTGTTGAGGTTGTGCAGAATATTTCGGATTTCCATTTAACACCGACTAAAGAAAATAAATTAGCAATAACGTTTCTTGTTCTTTCGTAAAAAAGATAGTATTTGCCGTCAATGTAATTTATATTGGGTCGCATAGCACGTGGAACGATTTTCATATCCTTTTTAAAGCTGATACCGTCGTCGCTTACGTAATGATAAACGCCAAAAAAAGTATGGCAAAATAAATGGAATTTATTATCGTGAGCAATATCGGGCGTTAAAACGCTCGGGTCAGCAACAACAAAGCTTGATGACGGATTTTTTATAACGGGGTTACCGTCATAAAGCTTAAAATCAGCATTTAAAAAATCATCAAATGATAGATTAATCATATTACCGCTCCATATAAGAAATATTATACTTGAAATAACACTATACATAATATCAAAAGTTCTTATTGTAATCAATATGTTTTTATAAAGTAAAGAAAGCACTACGTAAGATTACGTAGTACTTCCTTTTAAATTATTAATTTATCAATAATTCCAATCTATAAAATCTCTGAAAATCATTACAATCTGGTTGATGAAATTAGTAAATATAAGGTTAAGGAACGAAAGAATATCAGTATTCGCACCTTCCCAATCCTCAGGCTCAACTATAAGATTTTCGTTATCTTCGAAATATCCGGGCTCAAGGAATGCCTTTGTTTTCATCTTAACATTCAGAATATTTCTGCATGCCTCACGCATCGCTGTGCCAAAGCCAACGGGATCTAAATAATATTGTATTTCTACAGCTGCTATATGAGATGGCATATTAAGGAACCATACACCGGTAAGCATTGTATCATTACCATTGTATATAGCAAGTACCGGGCTCATATAACCGTTACCGATAAAGTTATTTGAGTAATCGGATACCACAAAACCATCAAAGCCCCATTCATTACGGAGTAAATCAACGAGAAGCTCTGAGCTTGCACCACACCAATCGGTACCTATTCTGTTGTAAGCAGACATAACGCCATAGCAGGCAGAGGTCTTAACAGGGATTTCAAATGCTTTGAGATAAATTTCTCTCATTGCTTGCTCATCCGCCCAAGTGAAAACACCTGCACGATTAGATTCTTGATCATTCATAACAAAGTGCTTAATAGTTGTAACAAGACCTTGTCCCCATGCACCATTTATAATTTCAGCAGCCATGGCACCTGAAAGAACGGGATCCTCCGAGAAATACTCGAAGTTTCTTCCGCCCATTGGGTTTCTGTGGATGTTAACACCGGGGGCATACCAGATATCTGTACCGATACTTCTTGCTTCAATACCCACGCTGTCGCCCATTCTGTTCGCAAGCGCTTTATTCCACGTACAAGCAATTGCTGTTGCACAGGGGTATGCTGTACCGCTATCGGTATAAGCAATACCATGAGCACCTTTGATACTTGAAGGACCATCGTTATCCCATGTCTGAGGTACGCCAAGTCTTTCAATACCGTATGTCTGATAACCGCCACGGGTACAAAGATGTATCATTTCATCAAGAGTAAGCTGATCAAGGAATTTATCCATAAGTTCCTCGTTCTCATAGACGTCCTGAAGAGTAATAACGCCTGTATCGTAGGTAACGCCCATTTTGGGAGCCTCACCCTCTTTAGTAGCTTCAGGATATTTATCTGCGTTTTTAATCTTATCAGTTTTTACAAGACTTCTTGCTACAGGATAAGTGCTTGTAGCATTTTTTCTCGAAAGAACAGTGAAATCTGAATATACGTCATCAAATAAATTTTGAATTCTTGTACCGGTTACGTTATCGTTTTTAATTATAACGTCTTCATCAACAGTATATTTAAAGGAATCAATATGATCACGAACATTTTCACCGAGAATAATCTCATAATCTCCTTCTTCAAGCACCCAGGCTTCATTATTGAATCTATCGTATGAAGCCATGTCGTTTATTTCAAACTCAACAATAACAATTTCACTTGCTGATGGCTCAAGAAGCCGTGTTTTTTCGTAACCGCCCAAAGCAATAACACTTTTTTCAATTTTGCCTGTGTACGGAGCACTGTAATAAATCTGCACTGTGTCCTTACCGCTTACGTCACCTGTGTTAGTAACCTTTACTTCAACGGTAATTCTGCCGTTAGATGTGTCATAAGATATTATTTCTTTTTCAAAGCTTGTATATGATAAGCCGTAACCAAACGGATACTGAACCTTATCTTTAGCAAAGGTTTCGAAATATCTGTAACCGACGTAAATGCCTTCCTGATACTCAACGTAATGGTCGCCGCCTTCATATTCAAAATCACCAAAATTTTGAGTTGACGGATGATCATATATACTATAAGCTACGGTATCAGCAAGTCTGCCTGACGGATTTACTTGACCGGTAAGCATCTGACCAACGGACAACATACCGAATTCACCGGGAATCCAGATGATTGCTGCGGCCTTTATACTTTCGTATTCATCAATGAAGCCCATTTCCATAACGTTACCAATATTAAATAAAACGATAACCTCTGAGAATGTGTTAGCGACCTTTTTAACCATTGCTCTTTCATTTTCGCTTAAAGTTAATATTTCTGGCGAAAGATCAGAGTTTTCAGCACTTGTTCTGCCAAGAACAATAATTGCTGTATCCGAAAAAGCTTTCGCTCTACTCATAATGTCGTCGGTAAGGTTAGCAGGATCCATTTCGTTAAGAGAGCTTTTTGCAAGTAGAAGCTGGAGCAAATTGTTGAAAACAGTACTACCGGTTTTTAGAATTTCTTCGGAACTGCAATATTTATCGTAAAGCTTCATAAGCTCAGTATTATACAAAATACCTGCTGCGTCAAGAGCTTCATAAAAGTATACGGGATCATGAGTTGTAATAGCACCGGAGCCTGCACCACCTAAAAGCGGAACAACAGATGCAGCACCAAATACGTTAACCTTTTTATCTGTAAGGGGTAAAACGTTATCTTTATTTTTAAGAAGAACTATAGCTTCCTTTTCAATATCAACGGCAACCTGACTCGACATTGAAATAACGTCATCAGGAATATTTCCACTGACAGCAAACGTCGGAACTGCCATACCTGACGCAAAAATCAATAAAGAAAGTAAGACTGCAGTAAGCTTTTTTAGTTTTTTCATTTTGTCATCCCCTTTTAGTAATTGAAATACCTTAATAACAATATAACAAAACTTTTGAACAAAAGCAATCAATTTTTCACAATCTTACCAAAAATCATACAAATCTCTGGGCATAACCGCATCGTTTACATAAATCCTCGGAGGCTTTACCGCATTTGAAGCCTTCAACGATATTTGTTGCACGTTTAGAATTTAATATCGAATTAATATCATCAGTAAAAATGTTTCCAAGGTCAATAACACCGTCACTGTCAAGGCAACAAGGGACGACCGTACCGTCGCAAAGAATACCGAATTGGTCCTTGAGTCCGTAGCAGAAATACTTGCTTCCCTTGATTTCGGCATCTTTATCTGGCCATTGGAAACGT
Source organism: Acutalibacteraceae bacterium (assembly GCA_045605825.1). Taxonomy (GTDB): domain Bacteria; phylum Bacillota; class Clostridia; order Oscillospirales; family Acutalibacteraceae; genus DTU089. The sequence goes on along the minus strand of JAZUQS010000103.1, from coordinate 4,694 downwards.
TCTCCCCATTCGAGAAAGATTTTATCTCTTATCTTTAAACCGCGTGTGTTTTCAATCCAATCACCTGAAATATTGTCTTTTAAAAGAGAAAGTGTAGTGTCGTTTTTATCACCGTCTGCACCCTTATTCCAAAGGCGAAGAACAACAATTACACCTTTGTCAGCAGCCTTTTTTGAAAATTCTGCAATATTTTTGATGTAGTTGCTGTGGCTCTCATAGTCACCGTTTTCGAAGCTATGTAGGGATATGTTAATCTTATGTATTCCTGCATTTAAAAGCTCATCACCGCATTTTTTTAAAAGTGTGCCGTTAGTAGTTATAATTGATTTATAACCGCTTTCCCCTGCTAATTTAATAAATTCAGGAAGTAACGGATGAGTAAGAGGCTCACCCATTAAGTGATAATAAATATATTTCGTCTGCTCTTTAAGCTTTTCGAGAATAACGGAAAACTCTTCAATACTCATCAACCTGGGCTCTCTCTTATGACCGTGACAAAAAGAACAGTTCATATTACAAATATTTGTAATTTCTACGTATACTTTGTTATACATCGCTACTCCCTATTTTGAGTGATAATTTAACTAATATAGATATTTTACAAGAAAGAAAGATACTTGTCAATTCTTAACTAAACGACAGTCAAAAAGCAGTCAATAATAAAGAAAACCCTTGATATACAAGGGTTTTCGGAGGTTTGGTATTATTCCCACTCGATAGTGCCTATGGGCTTGGGGGTAAGGTCGTAAAGAACTCTGTTAATTCCTTCTACCTCGTGAGTTATTCTATCTGTAACTTTGTGAAGAACTGCATAGGGAATTTCTTCGATTGTTGCACTCATTGCGTCTTTTGTATTAACAGCACGAATGATTGCAGGCCAGCCTTCGTAACGGCTTTCGTTTTTTACACCAACGCTCTTGATATCGGGTACAGCAATAAAATACTGCCAAACCTTTTCAGCAAGACCGTTTTTATCGAATTCTTCACGAAGAATAGCATCAGCTTCTCTGAGAGCGTTAAGCCTATCTCTTGTAATAGCACCGAGGCAACGAACACCAAGTCCGGGACCGGGGAACGGTTGACGATAAACCATTGTATGCGGAAGACCGAGTGCTTCACCTACAACGCGAACTTCGTCTTTAAAAAGAAGCTTGATAGGTTCAACAAGCTGGAAATTGAGGTCTTCAGGAAGACCGCCAACGTTGTGGTGAGATTTAACTGCCTGTTTGCCTTCTGCTTGTTTTATACTTTCGAGGATGTCGGGGTAAATTGTACCCTGAGCTAAAAATTCAATTCCTTCAAGCTTTCTTGCTTCGTCAGCAAAAACGTTAATAAACTCTGCACCGATAATTTTTCTCTTCTTTTCGGGCTCACTAACACCTGCAAGAAGGTCAAGGAAACGGTCGGTTGCATCAACATAAATAAGGTTAGCGTCAAGCTCTTTTCCAAAAACTTCGATAACGTTTTCGCTTTCGTTCTTTCTCATAAGGCCGTGGTTAACGTGAACACAAACAAGCTGTTTACCGATAGCCTTTATGAGAAGAGCGGCAACAACTGATGAATCAACGCCGCCTGAAAGAGCAAGAAGAACTTTCTTGTCCCCTACCTGCGCTCTTACTTCTGCAACCTGCTCTTCAATAAATTTATCTGCAAGTTCTTTAGTGGTAATTCTTTTCATATCTTCAGGTCTTTTTGCAAGTTCCATAATATAAACCTCCGTTAGCTTAATGAATTCTATTAATCTGTGTAGTTATCGAAATAACCCTGAACGAGAATAATAGGTGTGCCCTTGTCACCTGAACCGCTTGTAAGGTCACAAAGTGAACCGATAAGGTCAGTAAGCTGTCTGGGAGTTGTACCCTGAGAAGCCATATTACCTACAAGGCTACCTGATTTTGCTTTAATACTGTTTGAAATAGCTTCTTTAAGCTCAGCACCAGAAAGACCTTTGAAATCGTTGTCTGCAAGGTATTTAAGTTTAAGCTCGTTAGGTGTACCAATAAGACCGTCTGTGTGTGCGGGTGAAACAACCGGGTCAGCAAGCTCCCAGATTTTTCCTTGAGGATCCTTAAATGCACCGTCACCGTAAATCATAACTTCAACGTGCTTACCTGTTCTCTTGAGGATCTCTTCCTGAATATCATCAACTAAGCCTCTGCATTCTCTGGGGAAAAGCTTAATTGTATCTTCAGTTGATTTATTTGAACCTAAAAGACCGTATGCTTCGTTGCAACCGCTACCGTTAACGGATGCATTTAGAATATCGTCAAGACCACAAACAACTTTAGCACCTGCAGCTTTAAGAATTCTCTTAGTTCTTTTTCTTGTGTGGATATCGCAAGTAAGAACACAGTCGGTATAGTCAAGAATTGTTTTAGCCTGATTTGCGAAAACAATTTCAACCTCTGCACCTGCAGATTTAATAATTTCGCTATAATAAGCAACGTAGTCAACACCTGTGAATTCATGCTTGTTTTCACCGAAAAGCTCTCTGTACTTTTCAAGAGAAAGAACGTCTGAATAAGGGTTGATACCCGCGTCGTCAAGCTGATCGTAGGTTAAAAGTGAGTTACCAACCTCGTCACTGGGGTAGCTGAGCATGAGAACAATTTTCTTTGCACCCATTGCAATACCCTTAAGGCAGATAGCAAAACGGTTTCTAGAAAGTATAGGGAAAATTACACCTACAGTTTCACCGCCAAGCTTCGCTTTAACGTCTGCAGCGATGTCCTCAACTTTAGCGTAGTTACCTTGAGCACGAGCAACGATAGATTCAGTAAGTGCGATAACATCTCTGTCACGAAGCTCAAAACCTTCACTTTCAGCTGCCTCAAGGACACTGTTTACTGCGATTTCAACAAGGTCATCACCTTCTCTTATGATAGGGCAACGAATACCTCTTGATACAGTACCGACTTTTCTTTCCATTTATATCACCACTTTATAAAGTATACCAAAATATTGGTTATTATACAAAAGATTATGGACGGCTCTCGTATGAAAGCCGCCCCAATTGAAATCTTATTTCATCATGCTGGCAACTTCGTCAGCAAAATTATCTTCTCTTTTTTCGAGACCCTCGCCTTTTTCAAGACGAACAAAGCTAACAACGTTAACATCAGCATTGTTGTTCTTTGCAACCTGAGCAACGTAACCTGCAACTGTGCCGTCAAAGAGGTCTGAACGAACGAATGTCTGTTCAAGAAGACAGATTTCTTTAATCTGCTTTTTGATACGACCTTCAACAGCACCTGCAAAGATTTTGTTGTTGATATATTCATCTTTACCTGCGATTGCAAGAGATGCAAGAGTAGCAACTGCTTCTTTTGAAAGGAAGTTGAAGAGATAAGGACTCTTCTGATTTTCTTCATAAGCAGCAACGTCTTCAGCACTGAAAAGATTTTCCTGAATAGCTTTTGCAAAAAGAGCTGAAAGAATGGGTTTGGGAAGAGATTCAGGCTTGTTAAGTGAACTATCGATTGTGATAGATTTCATCTTTGCAAGCTCATCATCTGAAATGCATTCTTTGCTAAGATATTCGGGGTGCATAGCTGCAACCTGCATAGCAATATTTTTACCCATTGCTACGAATTCAGCCTTGTCGTTAATGTTTGTTTCAAACTTAACAGCAACACCAACTGCGCCGCCACCGTGAATGTAAGTTACAACGTCACCTTCGATGATTTCGAAACGGCGAAGCTTAAGGTTTTCACCGATAACGAGGATAAGGTCGTTAAGGTTTTCTGTAACAGTTCTGTCTGAACCGATAAGAGCGAGCTCACCAAGTGCTTCGATTGTTGCAGGCTTGTTAGCAGCAATTGTTTTTGCAACGTTAAGACCAAATTCCTGGAACTTTTCGTTTTTACCAACGAAGTCTGTTTCAGAGTTGATTTCAAGAAGAACAGTTGTTTTGCTGTTTTCGTCTGTGTAAGCGATGATTGCACCTTCAGCAGCGATTCTGCTAGCTTTCTTTTCAGATGCAGCAAGTCCTCTTTCACGAAGGATTTCAAACGCTCTATCCATATCACCGTCAGCTTCTGTAAGTGCTTTTTTACACTCCATCATACCAACGCCTGTTTTTTCTCTTAAGTTTTTAACATCCTGAGCTGTAAATGCCATAGGTGTTTCCTCCTTTAAAAAGTTATCAAGGCGGAAAAAAGATTCCGCCTTATTATTTATTTGATTATTCAGCAGCTGCTTCCTCAGCAACTTCTTCAGCAGCCTCTTCTTTAGCTACTGTCTGCTCGCCCTGACGACCTGCAATGATAGCGTCAGCCATAGCACCTGCAATAAGCTTTACTGCACGGATAGCGTCATCGTTACCGGGGATTACGTAGTCAATTTCATCGGGGTCACAGTTTGTATCAACGATAGCAACGATCGGAATACCGAGTTTCTTTGCTTCGAGAACTGCAATTCTTTCTTTTCTGGGGTCAACAATGAACATTGCTGCGGGCATTTTCTTCATTTCTGTAATGCCACCCATGAATTTTTCAAGCTTTTCTCTTTCAAGGTTGAGCTTGATAACTTCTTTCTTAGGAAGAAGGTCAAAAGTACCGTCAGCTTCCATAGCGTTAAGCTGAGCAAGTCTTTTAATTCTCTTTGTGATTGTGTTGAAGTTTGTAAGCATACCGCCGAGCCAACGAGCATTAACGTAAGACATACCGCAACGCTCTGCTTCTTCTTTAATAGAA
>JAZUQS010000102.1:0-1784 GCA_045605825.1 Acutalibacteraceae bacterium | reverse complement strand
CCTATGCTTGGTGCAGGCGGTACTTACCTTTCATTCGTTACAGGTAATATTGCAAACCTTAAGCTTCCTTGTGCTATTAATGCTATGGAGGGTGCTAAGGTTAAGGCAAACTCTGAAGAGGGCGAGGTTATTTCAACAATCTCTATTGCTACTTCAGCTATTGTTACAACGGCAGTTCTTGCAATCGGTATTATTGCATTTGCACCCTTCCTTACAACCTTTACAAACAGTGCGCTTCTCAAGCCCGCTTTTGCACAGGTTCTTCCCGCACTTTTCGGTGCTCTCGGTGCAGGCTACTTTATAAAGCATTGGAGAATTTCTTTCTTCCCCATTATCATTATGATTATTGTGCTTATCTTCGCTCCTACAATGGGCGCAAGTACACTTCTCTTCGTTGGTATTATCGCTTCTGTTGGCGGTGCATTGTTTATGTACAAAAAAGGCCTTCTTGACAAGGTTGCATAATAATTGAAATATGTAAACCCGTTGAGTTTTTATAAAAAACTCAACGGGTTTATTATTATTATTTTATTTGCTTTTTTGTCTTTCAAAATATTTATCAGCTTTGAGAATTACGGTTTGAGTTTTTGAATCCTTAATTTCACCATCCATAACCATGTCAACAGCCTTTGAAAGAGGTATTTTTAACGTATTAACAAATTCATCGTAATCAAGATGCTGCTCACCTTGTGTAAGGTCAGTAGCTATATACATATGAATTACTTCATCAATAAGTGCAGGGGTTGTATATAAATCTCCTATGTGAACTATATTTTTTGCAGTAAGCCCCGTTTCTTCCGAAAGCTCACGAAGTGCGGCTTCTTTGGGATCCTCGCCTTTTTCAAGCTTTCCTGCAGGCACCTCAAGAGTTACCTTGTTAAGAGCATATCTGAATTGATTAACAAATATAACGTCACCGTCGTCAGTTAACGGTAAAACACAAACTGCCCCGGGATGACGGATAATTTCGCGTATTCCTGTATGACCGTTGGGAAGTAAAATTTCATCTTTAAAAAGGTGAATAGCAACACCGTTGAAAATCTCTTGGGAAGATATTTTTGTTTCTTCAAGCTTCATAATAATTCTCCTAATTGGCTTTTGTTAATTCATTGGTAATATTATACTACACATTAAAAACATATTCAATCATTCTCATTGCAAGTTTTTAAATAATATTATATACTTATTGCGGTGATAATAATGCTTCTTTACATAATCAGACACGGCGAAACCTACGGAAATATAAATGGTGACGGTTTTACAGAAACAGACCTTACCCCAAACGGTATGAGGCAAATTGCGTTTTTAGGTAAACGATTTAAGGATACAGAAATAGATAAAATTTATACAAGCCCTTTAAAAAGAGCAATTAAAACTGCAAACGCAATTAAAAGCTTTCACGAAACCACACCGTTAGTTGTAGATTTTTCGCTTTTAGAAAAAGGTACAGACCCCGATTATTCAGGGCTTCCCGACGAAGAAATTCTTAAATTAAACCCATATGCAAAAATCAAAGAAAGAAAAGTGCTCGGCAAAGAGAATGACGAAAAAGCATATGAACGTGCAAAAGAATTTATTGAAAGAATTAAGGCAGAAAACGATTTTAATTCAACAGTTCCGGTAGTCGCCCTCGGCACCTTTATTAGCTATTTAGTTTTAGCCGCATTAGATTTCCCGTTAAAAGAAAACTTCAACTTTTCTCATCTTAATACGGGCGTAACTCTGGTTAATTATCTTGAAGAAAACGGGGTTATTAAAACCAAATTAAAGTTTTTAAATGATAC
>JAZUQS010000101.1:0-20208 GCA_045605825.1 Acutalibacteraceae bacterium | reverse complement strand
TTTTCTCGTTGTTTAATTTTCAAGGTTCGTTTTGCGCTCCTCTTTCGAGCGCTTGAACATCTTATCACTTTTCGATGCTCTTGTCAACACCTTTTTTACCTCTTTTTATCAAACCCTTCCACACGTCCGCGCGTTTCGGGGTCTCGTTTTTCGGTAGGTGTTTATCGAGTATTCTCGACAGGCTTTTTACGGCCAACGAGTGAGAATTATATCATCAACACTTTAAAATGTCAATACCTAATTTTAATTTTTTTAAATAATTTTTGCAGTTGAATTTTCTATTATATTTTCATACTCTTTGGAGTAATCAAAGCCTAATATATTCATATCCTGATACAGCTCTTTTAACGGTACGAGAACGAAATCTCTTTCCCCTATTCTGCTATGGGGTAACTGAAGATGCTCTGTATTACTCTCATAGCCCTCATACACAAGTAAATCTAAATCGACGATACGTGGACCGTTTTTAAACCCCCTTACTCTGCCCATACCTGTTTCGATACCAAGGCATACTCCTAAAAGCATTTCGGGTGAACGGGTTGTTTCAACTTCAACGACCGTATTATAGAAATTTGCTTGCTCGGTATAACCCCAGGGAGCAGTTTCGTAAACAGAGGCACTTCTTTTTACATTTATATCAGGCACTAAACCTAAAGCTTCAATTGCCTTATCAATATTACTCTTTCTGTCGCCGATATTCGTTCCGATTCCTATAACTGCTTTCATTGTGCTTTCCTCTGTTCAAATTCTTCTCTCGTCAACGTTTCTTCAACTGCAACGTAATCGAAATCGGCGCTTATTGGTGCTTCCGGCTTTTTCAATAAAACGGTTACGCTTTTTAAAGACGGATACGTTTCAAGAATAGCAACGCAAACCTTATTGGCGGCATACTCAATAAGATTGTAGCTTTCGGCAGTAAAGACTGCTCTTACAGTTTTAATAATTTTTGCATAGCTTACCGTATTTTCTAAATCATCGGTATTATCAGCATTAACGGTATCAATAAAGCTCGTAATATCAAGCTCAAACATCTGACCGTCAATTTTCTCTTCGGGGTTAACGCCGTGATACGCTTTTAAACGTAAACCTTTAATAATTATTTTATTATACATTTATATATATCCTTTCACGACTGCACTTACTATATTCATAGCATCCACAGTTTCTTTCACGTCATGCACTCTTAAAATTTCGGCACCCTTATACGCAACAAGGGTTGCAGCGGCTACACTACCCGACACTCTGTCTTTAGTATCCTTTTCTTTTACAATTTCACCTATTATTCTTTTTCGTGAAACGCCGACAAGTAAGGGATAATAGGCTGTAATTCTTTCACACTCACAAAGCAGAAGCAAATCATCCTCACGGGATTTGCCAAAACCGATACCAAAATCAAAAAACAAGCTATCCTTATTTATGCCGAAATCGGTTGCTTTTTGATAGCAGCTTTCAAAATAATTCAAGACGTCATTCAAAACACCGTTGGGATATTCTTTTACATTCTTGGACGACATTCCGCCTGTATGCATAAAAATCCAACCTGCGTTATACTTTTTCACAACCTCTGCCATTGCTTGTGAAAAACAGCCACTTTCATCGTTAACGATACTTACACCATTTTTCAAAGCAAACTCGGCCACCTCAGGTCTGAAGGTATCAATAGACAAGGGCACGCTTGCATTTTTCACAAGCTCGGGTAAAAACGAAAGACGTTTTATTTCATCATCACAAGAAACGGGCTCATTCACAGGAGCTGTAGAGCAAGCACCGATATCAATGATGTCTGCACCCTCTTTTTCAAGACAATGAAGCCTTTCGAGAGCACCCGAAAGGCTAAAGCTTTCACCACCGTCAGAAAATGAATCGGGGGTTATATTTAATATACCCATAACAAGTGGGCGTTTTTTCTCATCAATCAAACTGCGAAAAGAAAACATTTTATCTACCGCCTGTTAAAAGAGCCATTACCTCTGCACGAGTTCTTGCATCACTTCTTGCAGTACCTCTGAGGGCAGAGGTCTGAGTAACTGCACCCGCAGCCTTTGCACCTCGCATTGTCATACAAAGATGCTCCGCCTCAACGATAACGGCAACACTTTTTGCGCCAAGCTCGTCAAAAAGGAAATCGGCAATCTGAGAGGTTAATCTTTCTTGCACCTGAGGACGTTTTGCATACACATTTACAATTCTTGCAAGCTTTGAAAGGCCGATAATCCTACCGTCAGCAGGAATATAAGCAATATGTGCCTTGCCTATAAAGGGCAAAAGATGATGCTCGCACATTGAATACATGGGAATATCTCTTACAATTACCATTTCATCGTTACCCGGTTCATCAAAAAGCTTTAAATGAACATGGGCGTCTTCATTAAGACCCGAAAAAACCTCTTCATACATCCTTGCAACACGGGAAGGCGTTTCTTTAAGACCGGGTCTGTCGGGATCTTCACCTATTGCTTCAAGAATATCCCTGACAGCTCTTTCTATTTTCTCTTTATCCATTTATATACACCTCATTAGAGTGAGTGAAGTATATCCGAATCAGATTTTGGGATAGTATTTTCCACTCATATTTCGTTAAAATACTCGTAAATCTTAAAAGAAAAGACAAATAACGTTCATTTTATCATCCGTACTATAATAAACCTTTGAGCCACTCAAATCCTGAATAAGCCCTGCATCCTTAAAAGCGGTATAAACTACGCCTTGGTCAAACATTGTAGATTTAGCCTGCTGTAAGGTTGCAGAATCGGGGAATCTTAATTCGGCACATTTATATCCTCTTTGAATGGCATTGTTAATAGAGGCATCAATTGCATTTGAGAATTGCTCCCCTGCACCCGTTGTGAAGTATGCGCTTTCATACACGAAATAATTATACTTTGTTGCGGTTGTAAAAGGAATTACCTGATTAATGCTTTTTCGTTTTACTAATACGTCGTTTGTTGTAACGTTAAAATAAGTATGGCGAAGCACCTGACTTGTTCCTTTAGGGTCATCCCAGGTTGTATCTACAAAATAACCTTCCCCGTCAAGCACAACGTAATTCCACATATGTCCCGTATAATTCACACCGTCTTCAGCAGATTCGCCTGTCACAAGACGGTTATCAATATTAAGCATATTCATCAAATACTGAAAAGCTCTCGCATAGCCCTCGCAACCTGCTTTGCCCTCTACAAGACAACCGTAAATTGAGTTTGCATTTGGGTTAGTATTGGGGTCAGAATATGAGCAATGATTTACAATATAATCGTGAACGTATAACTCTTTCTCATAGATAGAGGTATACGCCTTCGTACCCATAAGAATTGTATTCGCTACCTTACTTGCTTCGTCGCTTTGTTTTTTAAACTCCTCAAGAGTCATAATATAGGTAGGCTCAAAATATGATTTCAAGCCTTCTCTGTAAACGCTGCATTTTGTTCCTATACAAAAAAGGTCGGGGTTATCGTAAGATATAGCAGTAAAAATTTTATTAAGGTCACCCGAGCCTAAAGAGGGAATCTCGATTTTTTCGGGCATATCGTAAATATTAGCAACAACCACGTTATAAACCGCTTTTTCTTCATCGGTAAGCTCATTATAGCAATGGCGGTAATAGCCCGTGCCATCGCCCGAGGGAAGCTCACCGTTAGCCGAAAAATCCTGAGGCTTCAAAACGTTTTCATAAACAACGCTTGTCAAAATAGCACCTACAACAAGTGCTATTACAGCCACAACTCCAATAGCCGTTAAAAATTTAGTTAACCCTTTATTTTTCATATTAAAACTCCTTTTCGGAAACGAAAACCTTTAATTTTTCTTTTGAGGTTTTCGGTAAGAGATATTCGATTTCATCCTTACTATCGGTGAAATCAACTATAGTAATATCAGTTGTACAATAATTAATAAGCTTTGAAAAAAGAGAATCTGCAGATAAGAATTTTTGGTTATTGAAAAAGGCATTAAAGGAAGCAACAATTATTTCCGCATTAAGCTTTGAGCATTCATAGCCTTTTTCGGTTTCGCAGATATATTTCATATATTTATAGGTCTTTTCGGGGGTAAGAATGTTATCACCGCGACTTAACTCAAGAAACATATCAGGGGTATCATATTCTAAATCTTCATTGATTTTAATAGTTATATCTCCTAACGCTCTGTAAACTGATTTGAAGCCCGAATCAGTAAAGACCGCGTATCTGTCAACAGTTACGTCATAAAAAGAATTAATTTGAGAAACTAAATCCTTGACACCGCTTGTTTCCAAGGTTTTAGCAAACGAAACCTTACTATCGGATGATATTTTGGTATGGTCGACAGGGATAACCTTAATTGTTTTTTTACTTAAATCAACGTTTATAAGGTTTATAAATCGGGTTTCTTTACCGTCATCAGAGGTAACGGCAACCAAGAAAAGCGACTCACCCTGAAGAACAACTGAATCTATTTTTTCTGTTGTTAGGGGGGCAGTTGTGCTTTCGCCCTCGGGTTTAAAAAAATTATTAAAATCATAGTTAAGAGATTTCCACAAAAGCAAAGTGGAAACAGAGCCTAAAAGAATTACGAAACAGAGAAATACACAAATAAAGATAGTTGTTTTTCTTTTTTTATTTTTATATTTACGTTGGAGATCAAGACCGTAACGAGCCAAAACCAACACCTCATTGTTTAAAATTAACGTATACACTATAAGTATAATAAATATTAAGTGAAAATACAAGTATAAAATAAAAGCGGAGTGCTAAAAGCACTCCGCTTATTTTTACAACACCAATTTCGACAAATCGAGCTTGTCGTATTTTTCTATAAACGCTTTGAAGAAGGTGAGCATTTCATTTACGCCGCCCTCTTTATTGCTTTCGCAATTGAGGACTAAAAGTGGCTCGTGGACGCTCATTCTTAAAAGCTGCCAGCCGTCACCCGAGTTTTCGTTAAAATTAACTCTTACGCCCTCGTAATTAACAGGTGAAACGGTTATTCCCTCGGTCTTTTCGCAAAGAGCTTCGAAATCGTTTATAACAGAAAGACCGTATTCGCGGAAATCGTCAAGCTTGATTGTGAATCTTATTTCTTTTTCTTCAACGGGTGTTTTCAATGAAGAGATAATATCTTCTATCTGCTTACCATCTTTATTAAGCTTTGCGGCTTCAATAATAATTTTTGTTATAAGATATGCACCGTCATCAAGATAATAGTTTTCTTTAAAGGCGGCGTGGCCCGATGTTTCTATTGCAAGCGGTGCAGATTTATTCTCTTCGTTTTCAAGGCGTATTGCCTCGTCAATAACGTTTTTATAGCCTCTTTTAAAGCGGTGATGCACTCCGCCTAAATCCTTTTCGATAAACTCTGCAAGTCCGTCTGATGTTACGGAGTCGGTAACGATAATACCGCCCTTGTTATCCTTCAAAGCGATGTATGCTGCAAGAGCTACAAGCTTATTTCTGTTTATTTCCTGAGCATTTTTATCAACGCAGGCGGCTCTGTCACAATCAGTATCAAAAATCACACCTAAATCAGCATTTGCCTTTTTTACTGCATCGCAAATTGACTGCATTGCCTGTTTATTTTCGGGGTTAGGTATATGGTTAGGAAATCTGCCGTCAGGCTCAAGGTAACAGCTACCCGAAATATCGGCACCGAGCACCGCTAAAACCTTTTCAGCATAGAAAGCACCCACACCGTTACCTGCATCAACAACTATTTTAAGGTTTTCCAAGGGTCTATCGTAATTGGGTGCATTAACGCCCTCTTTTATCATATCGCAAAGGTCCTTGCAATATTTTTTCATATTATCAAGCTTTTCTGCTTTTTGAGTTTCGCTTTTTAACTGATACTCATTCTTTTCGGCGTATGACAAAATTTCTTTAATATCTTTACCCGAAAAGCCACCTTGACGGGTAAAAAATTTTAGCCCGTTCATTTCCATAGGAAGATGGCTTGCGGTTATCATAATTGCGGAGTCAACCTCAAAATTTATTATTGACATAAACATTGATGGCGTTGAAGAAAGACCGCAATCATAAACCTTAACGCCTAAATCGGCAAGCGTTCTTGTTACTACTCTTGAAATTCTTTCAGAGGACACCCTTGAATCGTAGCCAACGGTTATTTTCAAGTTATCCTTACCCAACTTACATTTCAAGAAGTTAACGTAAGATGCGGTTATTGTTGACAGTCGTATATCAGTTAAATCAACGCCTTTACCGTCTTTCTCTATTGCGGTGCCTCGGATATCAGTACCGCTTTTTAAATATAAAAGATTATCCATCAATATTCTCTCCTGATAACGTAATATGCTCTTTGAGTATCTTCCTTTGGTGCTGAACAGCTAAACTCGGCATATCTTTTTACAACCTTAAAGCCTGCATTTTCAACCGCATTTGTGATTTCATCATCCGTAAATGCAATTTCCTTAAAGCTTTCGGTAAAACGGTTATATTTGTTTTTATCATCTTTTACAAAAAAGTCGAGATTTATACCTACGGTAACACCGTCATCATATAAATTATTTTGCCAAACGCAAAAAACGTTTTTCTCATCATAGACAAAGGTATTATTGCCAAGAATTTTTTGATGCTTATAAACGGTATTAACGTCAAACACCATTATTCCGCCGTCATCAATAAAATTCTTCAAAGTATTAAAAGTTTTGTTAAGTTCAGTTACACTTGATAAATGGTTTATGCTATCAAGAGAGCAAACAATTGCTCTTACTGTTCCGTAAAGGTCAGTTTCTTCCATACGCTGACAAAGAAAAAGGATGTTCTCCCCCTCTTCAGCGGCTTTATTTTGAGCCTCCATAAGCATATCAGGTGAAGCATCCGTGCCTATTACCTCAAATCCGTTTTTTGAAAACTCTAAAGAAAGAGAGCCCGTACCGCAAGCAAGGTCTAAAAGAAGACCGTCTTTTATATCATAATCTGCCAGAATGCTCATAATATATTCGGCACGTCGTTTATAATCAACGTTAATGGTTAGCTCATCATAAACCGAAGCAAAAGAACTGTAAGACATAACTACCTCCAAAAAGGATTTGCTTTATTTTAACATATTCATTTAAAGATGTAAATAACCGTAAAATCCGTTGAAATGCTAAAAAAGAATATATCAAATTTATAAACATTGCACACTTTAAAACGGTAATTCTTTATGTTAATATATTGTTAACATATTATAGGAGGAAATTTTATGAAAAAGTTTCTTGCAACTATTCTTGCCGTAATAATTTCAATATGCGGTTTATTACCCTGCCTCGCAGCTGACGTTACCGCTTGTAGCTGCGGTCAAGCACCAATTATTTACGTTGCTGCTTTAGGTAGCGGTTACGTTTTCCTTGACGCAGGCACAGAAAACGAAAGAACACTTTTCAGACCTGACATCAACGACGTTTTAAACGATTTTACTCCCCTTTTAGGTGCAGCAGCCGACCTTATTTCAACTAAGGATTACGATGCATTCGGTGACGTGCTTATTTCTTGCGTTAACGCATCATTCGGTATGCTTGCTTTAGATAACGAAGGTAAATCTCACGAAAGAGTAACCTCTGAAGAGTTCCACCCCGATACAGCTGACCACGGTGATAATTACAGCTATTACTTCGGTTACGACTTCCGTCTTGACCCCGTTGAAAATGCAGAAAAGCTTCACACCTTCATTCAAGAGGTTAAAGAGTTAACGAAGCACGATACTGTAAGATTCAGAGCTTCTAGTATGGGTGGCGTTGTAACCCTTTCATATATTAAGCTTTACGGCACTAAGGATATAGAAAACATCATTTTCCAAAACTGCCCGTTACAAGGTACTGCAGTTGCAGGTGAATTATATAACGGTCTTTTCGAAATCAATAAGGATGCACTTATCAGATACGCTGAGGGCGCTCTTCCCTCAATGGACAGTGACTTTTTAGGTGCTATACTTTATTCACTTATCGAAATGCTTGATGCGGCAGGCCTTTGGAGTGACATTTTAGGTATGGCAGACGGCATCATTTTAAATCTTAAAGACAGAGTTTTTGATGAGGCTCTTATACCTATCTTCGGTACAATGCCTGGTATTTGGAGCTTTGTTCCCGATGAATATTACGAAACTGCAAAGACCTTTATGAAGCTTGACGAGAGAACTCACGGAAAGCTTCTTGAAAAATTAGATTTCTATCATTATGACGTTCAGCAGGATGCAGGAAGGCTTTTAAGAAATGCTCAGGCAGACGGCACGAACATTTATATCGTTGCAGGCTACAACGTTCAAAGAACTCCTCTTGTTACCGCTTATAAAAACACCTCTGACGGTACTGTTGATACTCAGTATGCATCTTTAGGTGCTACTTGTGCATATATCGGCGAATATCTTCCCGATGATTACAAGCAGGCTCAGCACACAGATAAGGTGTATATGTCTCCCGACAGAATGATTGATGCATCAACCTGTCTTCTTCCCGAATGCACTTGGTTTGTAAAAAATATGCTTCACTCAACAACGCACTCAGGCCACGACGTTCTTTACGGTATATTCCACACAAGCGATACTCAGATAACTGTTTTTGATTTAGAAGAATATCCTCAATTTATCAAAAACGATACCGTTCACGAAAGCTTTATCCCCGTCACTCGCGAGGGTACACCTATTCAGGAAGCTTTCAAGGATGCACGCGAAATGACAAGCTTCTTAACAATTACAAAGCTTATTTATACTCTCTTTGAAGAATTCTTTAAATGGATGCTTGGATAATTTCATAATTTGATACTTTATACAAAATAACCTGTGAAAGCGAAATCACTTTCACAGGTAATTTTTAATTTGTTTTATTGTTTGAAGAAGGCGTAGAACGCTTTATACGCCATATACAAATCAAGCTTTGAAATCACTTCGTAGGGAGCGTGCATCGAGAGTACGGGCACGCCTAAATCTACAACGTCGATATCGAGATTTGCAATGTATTTTGCTACTGTTCCGCCGCCGCCGGCATCAACCTTGCCGAGCTCGCCTATCTGCCAAACAACGCTAGCTTTATCGAGCATTGCTCTAATTTTACCCATATACTCGGCAGAAGCATCACTTGTACCGCTCTTGCCTCTTGCGCCTGTATACTTTGTAATAACAACGCCTTTATTAAGATAAGAGGTGTTATTCTTTTCAAAAACAGAATTAAATGTGGGGTCGTATGCAGAGTTAACGTCAGCAGAAAGACATTCGCTCTTTGAAAGCACCTGATAAACCTCAAGTCCGTTTGCTTTTGCAAGGTAAGCAATAAAATATTTAAGATAAGAAGACTGAAGACCTGTGTTACCGTCTGAGCCTGTTTCTTCTTTATCGGTAAGAACAGAAATAACCGTATAATCGGGAGCTTCAACGTCAAACGCTGCCATTGCTGCGGGGTATGCACAAACTCTGTCATCGTGACCGTAAGAACCGATAAGACTTCTGTCAAAGCCGATATCATCAGCTTTAAAAGCGGGTACTACTTCAAGCTCTGCACTAAGGAAATCGCTTTCAACGATACCGTATTTTTCATTTAAGAGCTTAAGAATATTAAGCTTTACAAGCTCACTGCCTTCGTCACTCTTAAAGGGTCTGCTACCAACGATAACGTTAAGCTCTTCACCGCTTATGCCCTCTGAAAGAGTACGTTTGCCCTGCTCTGCTCCTAAATGAGGAAGGATATCGGAGATAACGAATTTAGGCTCGCTCTCCTCTTCACCGATTTTAACTGTAACCTTTGTACCGTCTTTTTTTACAATTACACCGTGAAGTGCAAGAGGAATCGCAACCCATTGATATTTTTTAATACCACCGTAATAATGGGTTTTAAAAAGAGCAATTTCATCGCTCTCATAAAGAGGGTTGGGTTTAAGGTCAAGACGTGGGGAGTCAATATGAGCCGCCGCAATCTTAACGCCTTCCTCGAGGCCCTTTTTACCTATAACAGCAAGGATTATTGCTTTATCACGGTTTACGTAATAAATCTTATCCCCTGCTTCGTATTTTTTACCGGGAACAAATTCCTGAAAGCCTTTTTCTTTTGCCTGAGAAAGAACAACCTGAGTTGCTTCTCTTTCAGTTTTTGCTTCGTTTAAAAACTTTTTATAGCCTTCAGCAAATGCATCAGCTTTACCGATTTCCTCATCGCTTAAGGTTGCACCTGCATTATCAGCTTTGTAGCAAAGCTCCTTTTTAAGCTCTTCAACCGTTGCCATTTATAACACTCCTAAAAGCATGTACAAAAATTCAATTATAAGTTAGATAATCCAAAGAGCTCTCTGAGTAAGCCCCAAATTATTGAACCTTTGATTATATAAAGGAATTTTTCAATTTCAGATTTAGGCTCTTCCTGATGTTCGAGTTTTTCCTCTCCGTCTTCGATAACGAGAGCCTGTGTAAGACAAATGCCACCTTCACCGAAAGCTTCTACACGGATATAGTCGAAATCTTCAGCACCTTCAATTTCGTCAAGGTTAATAAAGAATGTTCCGTCTGTATTTTCAACTGTTTTGATTATTTCACCGTTTGCAATAAACTGAACATAATCACAATCCTTCGCAGTAGCTAAAACAGCATGGTCATCAACCTCAACGCTTGTAAACACAGGATAAGGAAGGTCTGTATTCATTGCATCTATTTCTTCGTAAGGTCCGATATCTGTAACGCGAAGCTTTCTTGTTACGCAGAAGAATGCACCGCTCTGCATTGTTTCTTTGATATGGTCAACATCATTTTCTTCCATCATAAAGATGCTGAAAGACGTATCAATATTTTCGTGATCATGAGCATCTGTGTTACTGAATGCAATAACGTTTTTGCCGTAAGGAAGAGTGTACATAAGAAGGTTATCCCAAAGAATTCTATCATAGCCATCTACACCGTTGTCCTCGTTGAAAACCTCTGTACCTAAACAGCTATCGTATTTAAGGATGAGATCACCAAAGAATTTTACGTTATCAGGATTGTTAACTGCATCAGGATTGTCGTTTGTGTAAAGCCAGTCGCCAGGGTGATTAATATGAGAAAGACCACCGTTTTTCTCAATATAATTCAACGCCTCGTCATAACCATTCTCAGTACCGCCGTAACCGAAAGCAGCTTCTTCAGGAAGGAAATATCCGTTTACGTGAGGCTTTGTAACGGTAAGGTTATTAAGCTCGTTTGCACCTGTAACACATACCATTTTCTTATTTCTTATTGTGCCGTCGTAAAGAGGATATGTACCGTTTGTAATCTGCTCAAACTCTTCATCTGTCAAATGTTTAAGATTAAAAAGATTGTAGCAGTATAAAAGCTGCTGCTCAGGATGTCTGTTCCATTCAACACCAGTAACACCGTGGTCAGCATTTGCCACGAAATCATAATCCTGTTCATAATACTCTTTAATCATTGACTCGAGAGTTTCCGTTGCATCGCTATAGGTTGTATGTGAATGAAGAGTGCCTTTATATGCACCCCAAGCACCTTCACCTGACCAGATAACGTCTTCGTAAGGAGAAACGATTACGTAATCTTTCTTTTCTGCTGCAAAGCCGCCTACGGAAACAACAGAAAGAAGAAGAGTTACGCATAAAATCAAGCTTACAAGTTTAAATGTCTTTTTCATAATCATACCCCATATCATAAATATTATTGTATTTTTTTATATTTTTATTAATTTTTTTGACGTAATTGGAAGTATCTTTGAACGGTATCGTTTCAAGATTTTCGCCATCGGATGAATACCGAGGGTCCGCTAACCACTCGTTAACCTGACCTCTGCCTGCGTGATACGCTGCAAAGGCTACATCAACGTGTTTAAATTCATCCAACAGCAATTTAATAAAAAACGCTCCGAAATATATTGATATTTCCGGCTCAAACAAATCCTCTTCACAGTATGAGGTTTTCGTTTTTGTTTGTAGCCATTGAAACGTTTCGGGGGTTATCTGGGTTAAACCCATAGCACCGGCATCTGATACCGCATCCTTATCGAAACCGCTTTCTGTTTCAATCATTGCATACAGTAGCACCGGCTCAATTTCAAGCTCGGTTGATACCTTTTCTATCAAATCGCTGTATTTTTTAGGATACAGCGTTTGCGCGGTAAGTATTACGCAATTGTATAAAACAATTACAAAGACCAAAAGAAGCGCCGTAATTACCGTTAATAATTTGAGTTGTGTTTTCCTGCGTTCATTCAACGGTAAAAATCTCCTTTTCAAGTTTTATAAGCTGAGCTTTCAACCCTTCGCTGTCACCGTCGTTATTCACAACGAAATCAGCCTTTGAAAGATAGAATTCATCGTCCTTTTGACCGTTAATTCTTATAATAGCATTTTCTTCGGTTAAAGAATCTCTTGCCATTATTCTTTTTTTCCTGATTTCTACAGGCGCTGTAACAATTATAATACAATTACACTTTTTTGTAAAGCCCGATTCGATAATTGCAGCAGCATCAACAATAACGACGTTGTGATTCTCAAAAGCTTTTTCGGCTTCATCCTCAATCAGCTTGTTAATAGCCGGATGCATTATAGAATTTAGAAGCTCTGTGTTTTCAGGCGATGAAAAAGCTCTTTTGGCAAGCTCACTTCGATTTAACGTTTTATCTTTGTTTAAAACGTTACCGAAAGCATCAACAAGCTTATCTATAAGCGTTTTATCAACATCGAAAACGTTACGGGCTACAACGTCACCATCTATAATATATGCACCTTTTTCTTTAAAATAAGCAGATACCGTAGATTTGCCTGCACCCGTCTTACCAGTAAGACCAATTAGTTTCCTCAGCCTCATCACCTCTCTATGATAGGTTTAAATAAACTAGACTTTTATAACGTTAAAGCCTGCGGCTCTTAAAAGTCTGTTTAATACTGCAAGATTATCGTCGTTTTCATCATCAGGATATCTAACAAAACAATGCTTTGCACCTTTTTTGTCGAGAATTCTTAACGAATCAAACAACGAATGGGATAACGTTTTATAATCCTCCGAGCCATAAAATATATACGGCACTGAAATTTTAGCTACATCGTCGTCATTAAAAATCATAGCATAAACACCATCTGAATTGCAAGTGTTTATATATTCGCAAAAAGCTTTATAATCACCTTTTACTAACGTAATCTGAGCATCGGGTGAATAATGCTTATATTTCATTCCGGGTGATGCTGCTGTTTCGGTATTCTTCAACGGGTTTAAAACTGCATCGTCAACCTCAACCTTACCTAAAACGGCTTTTAGCTGTC
This sequence comes from Acutalibacteraceae bacterium, assembly GCA_045605825.1. Lineage (GTDB taxonomy): Bacteria > Bacillota > Clostridia > Oscillospirales > Acutalibacteraceae > DTU089. The sequence continues at coordinate 7,015 of JAZUQS010000101.1, read as the reverse complement.
CCAAGGTAACGTTGCCCGGTCTTAAAAGTCGAGGAATTTCAGTTGCAAGAGTTATTACGGTTGATTCAACCCCCTCTTCACAGTCACCGCCATCGATTATGTAAGGAATTCTTCCGTTTAAATCCTCAAAAACGTGTTCTGCTTTCGTGGGGCTCGGTTTACCCGAAAGATTTGCCGAGGGTGCGGCAAGAGGAAGCCCTGAAAGCTTGATTAGCTTTCTTGCTATCGGATGAGAGGGACACCTCACCGCAACAGTATCAAGGTTTCCCGTTGTGCAATAGGGCACCTTTTCCGACTTGGGTAAAATCATTGTAAGAGGCCCCGGCCAAAAGGCATCTGCAAGTTTTTTTGCAGTATCGGGCACATATTTTACTAAATCGTAAATCTCGTTAAATTCAGAAATATGAACAATTAACGGATTGTCAGTGGGTCTGCCCTTTGCTTCAAATATTTTACTAACGGCAACTGATGAATAAGCATTGCCCGCAAGACCGTAGACGGTTTCGGTAGGCATACCTACAACCTCATTATTTTTGAGTAATTCAGTTGCTTTACTGAATATATCATCACCGTCGTTAACGGTAATTTTAACAAGCTCTGTTTTCAAAATTTATTCCTCTGTTGATGCTTTGAGTTTTTCTGCAGTATCTGCAGTTATAAGAGAATCTATAATTTCGTCAAGGTCGCCGTTCATAATAGCTTCAATTTTATAAAGTGTAAGACCTATTCTATGGTCTGAAACTCTGCCTTGAGGGAAGTTATAGGTTCTTATTCTTTCGCTTCTGTCACCCGTTCCGACCTGCGAACGACGTTCGTCGGCAATTTCGGCATTTTGCTTTTCACGCTCCGCCTCTAAAAGCCTTGAACGAAGAATCTTCATAGCACGGTCACGGTTTTTATGCTGACTACGTTCATCCTGACATTCAACAACTGTGCCCGTAGGAATATGGGTAATTCGTATAGCGGACTCGGTTTTGTTAACGTGCTGACCGCCTGCACCGCTTGAACGGTAGGTATCTATCTGCAAATCGGTAGGGTCTATATCAATATCAACCTCTTGAGCCTCGGGTAAAACGGCAACCGTTACGGTTGAGGTATGGATTCTACCGCCTGATTCGGTTTCGGGTACTCTTTGAACACGGTGAACACCGCTTTCAAATTTAAAACGGGAATAAGCACCCTCACCCTCAATCATAAAGCTGATTTCTTTTATACCGCCAAGACCGGTTTCGTTAACGGAAAGAATTTCACTTTTCCACCCTCTGCTTTCAGAATACATTGAATACATTCTGAAAAGAGAGTTACCGAAAAGTGCCGCCTCTTCACCGCCAGCACCGGCACGGATTTCTATAATAACGTTTCTGTCATCGTTAGGGTCTTTCGGTAAAAGAAGTATTTTAAGCTGCTCTGAAAGCTCATTCGCTTTTTCTTTGCACTCCTCAACCTCAATTTCAAGCAACTCCCGAAGGTCTTTTTCGGGATGCTCTGAAAGCATCTCTTTAGCCGCCTCGCCATCACTCACCGTTTTTTTGTATTCACGGTAAGTTTCAACAACCGGTGTAAGATTTTTCAGTTCCTTCATAAGTGCCGTGTATTTCCCTTGGTCTGAAACAGTTTCAGGAAGACATAAAAGCTCGTTTACTTTTATAAAACGGTCTTCAACCTGTTGAAGTTTATCAAGCATTGTCTTCCTCCCTGGTAACTTTCTTTATATTTTTTTCTGCTTTTGAACGAGGAATTAAAAATTCTCTTTGGCAACCCATACAGTGTAATCTGAAATCCATACCTGAACGTAACACTTTAAATTGCTTTGAACCGCAAGGGTGTTGCTTTTTCATTTCAAGAATATCGCCGACTCTGATATCCACAAAAAATTCCTCCAATTATATTTTTCTGAAATATTATAACACACTTTTACATAAAATTAAAGAGTAAGTAAAAACAAAAATAAAAAATAATCAGAATAGGTGATAAGTAAATGTTAAGGTATTTTCCCGAAGGATTTTTAATTAACACACAAGATAACTTAAAAGCAATATCTACTTTAGACAGTTTTGTTAATGCATATAAGGAAAACCGTATTTTAGAAGCACGTACCTCATATTGTGACAGAGAGCATAATTTACATATTGATTTCGGCTTTATTCATGGGGTTATTCCCCGAGAAGAATGTGCTATAGGTATAAAAGAAGGTACGGTAAAGGATATCGCGATAATTGCGAGAGTAAACAAGCCCGTAAAGTTTAAAATCAAAAAAATTACGGATACTGACGGCAAAAAAACTGCCATTCTCAGCAGATGCGACGTACAAAAAGAATTTACGGAAAACGTTTTAGCTAACACCGACACGGGCGATATAATAACCGCAAAAATTACACATCTTGAAGCCTTTGGAGCATTTTGCGATATCGGGTGCGGTGTAAATGCACTTTTACCTATTGATAACATATCGGTTTCAAGAATCCCTCACCCAGACACACGCTTTAACGTTGGTGACGATATTAAGGTTATAATCAAAGCCTTTGACGAATTTGGAAGAGTTACTCTTTCTCACAAGGAATTGTTAGGAACTTGGGAAGAAAATGCAAATAGCTTTAACGTAGGTGAAACGGTAAGCGGAATCGTAAGAAGTGTTGAAAACTACGGGATTTTTATTGAATTAGCACCGAACCTTGCAGGACTTTCGGAATATGCAAGCGGTGTTTTTGAAGGCCAACAAGCAAGCGTTTATATAAAAAGCATTATCCCTGAAAAAATGAAATTCAAGCTAATTATAGTAGATGCCTTCGACGGTGAATGTACAAAGCAAAAGCCTAAATATTTTTACGAGGGAAATCACATTGATTATTTCCTTTATTCACCGAAAAACTCCAAAAAAATTATTGAAACATTCTTTTAAAACATCTTGAAAGCTTCGTTGCTGTATTGTATAATTTTTCTTATAATCTTTATGAAACTAAGGTTAGGAGAACACAAATTATGAAATACAGCAACTTTTCACAATTTGGCAGAGATGTTTCAAAATTAGGCTTCGGTCTTATGCGTTTACCTAAAAAACACGAGGACAAAGAAGAAATAGACCGTGATGAAGCATTCCGTCTTGTTGACCTTGCTATGAAATCGGGAGTAAACTATTACGATACCGCTTACTTCTATCACGGCGGTGATTCAGAGCAATTCGTTAAGGAGGCTTTAAGCAGATACCCGAGAGATTCTTTTATGCTTGCAACGAAGCTTCCCGGTACGTATATGCGAGATAACAACCTCCACACAGACGAACTGTTTAACGGTCAGCTTAAAAAATGCGGTGTTGACTATTTTGATTTTTATCTTTTACACGCCGTAAACAGAGATATTATGAAAACCTTCGAGGCAGATAAATCCTACGAATATTTATCAGAGCAGAAAAAAGCAGGTAAAATCCGTCATTTAGGCTTTTCATACCACGGTGATTATGAGTTTTTCGTTGAGCTTATCGACAAATACAAATGGGACTTCGTACAATTACAGATAAACTATTATGATTGGGATGCACAGAATGCGAAAGCATACTACAAGGCTCTTGAAGAAAGAGAAATTCCCTGTATAGTTATGGAGCCCGTAAGAGGCGGTGCTTTACACTCATTAAACGACGAAGCAAGAAAAGTTTTTGAGGAGCTTGGTGACAAATCCCCTGCTTCTTATGCTTTAAGATACGTTGCTCAATTACCAAACGTTCTTACTGTATTAAGCGGTATGAGTACATACGAGCAGGTAGAGGACAACCTTAAAACCTTCGACGATTTACAACCTCTTAACGAGGATGAAGCCAAGGCAGTCGAAAAGGCAAATATACTTTTCAGAAACAACTTCGCTATCCCATGTACAGATTGTAAATACTGCGTTGAGGCTTGCCCTGCAGGAGTTGATATCCCCGCCTGCTTCAAGGCTTACAACGAATATAACAAAACCCGTGATACCGATGATTTTACCAAGGCATACAGCATTATTCCCGAGGAGAAACGAGCCGACCTTTGCATCAACTGTAAAGCCTGTGAAAACCGTTGCCCTCAGCAAATAAAAATCCCCGACAAGCTCAGAAGAGTAAAAGAACTTTCGGAATAAGGTAACGAATATGAAAAAATATTTAAAGCTTATAAACATTTTCCTTTGCTTATTATTACTTATTATGTCTTTGTGTTCTTGCTCTCAAAAACGCGAAAAAATAGTTGACGTCATATCAACTGCAAGCTCCGTTTTCATAAACGGTGAGCAAAGCGAAACCGTTGAAGCCTCAATGGGTGCTTTTAAAGGCAAGCAAGGTGATTCTATTGAATTCCGTTTTGACGAGCCACAAGATTTTAATACGGTTTTTATAACAGAAAAAACCGCTACAGTAAGACAATTTAATATTTTTGCAGAAATCGACGGAGAATTTCAATTAATTTATACCGGTAAGCTTATCACCGCAGAAAATATAACCTTTGAAACGGTTACCGCTACCGCTTTTAAGTTTACGGTTGTAAATACTGAAATCGGCCAGAATGAATTTATTATTCAAAGCATTAGTGCTTACAACATAAAAGAAAGTGCAGAATAAAGGTGATTTTATGTCAATAACATTTTCAGAAAAAACAAAAACCTTCAAGCTTGATACGCCTACGTCAACCTATATTTTCGGTGTTTTTGAGGGTAATTATCTTGTGCATTACTACTACGGTGCGCCAATTCCCGACACAGACGTTGAGGAGTTAAGAATCCGTCCCGGCTTTGCATCATTTGCACCTGACAGCCCTACTGCAAGAGTTTTCAACTTTTCACCCGACGTTACACCTCTTGAATACTCCACCTTCGGTGCAGGTGATTTCCGTTTATCTGCTTTCGCAGTTAAAAACAGCGAGGGTAACAAGGTTACTGATTTAAGATACGTGAGCCACAAAATATACGCAGGTAAAAAGGCTCTTCCCGGTCTCCCCGCCCTTTACGTAAACAGTGATGATGAGGCTGACACTCTTGAAGTGCTTACGGAGGATAAGGTTACAGGCGTTAAAGCTACACTTATTTACACAGTTTTTAAAACTCACGGTGCTATAACAAGAAGTGTTAAGGTAGAAAACACATCAGACAAGCCTTTCTTTATTGATACAGTTCACTCTCTTTGTGTAGATTTACCCGGCTACGATTACGATATGCTCGGTCTTTACGGAAGATGGGTTAAGGAACGCTCTCTTGACAGATACCCTCTTCACAGAGGTATTCAGTCAATTAAGAGTAAGAGAGGTTCTTCAAGCCACAACCACAATCCCTTTACCGCACTTGTTAAAAAAGGTGCTACCGAGGATTACGGTGAATGCTACGGTTTTAATCTTGTTTACAGCAGCAACTTCTCAATTGACGTTGAGGTTGAAGCATTCGCTACCTCAAGACTTGTTATGGGTATAAATCCCGATGGCTTTAGCTGGGAATTAGCCCCCGGTGAAGAATTCTATTCACCCGAAGCAGTTATGGTATTTACCGATAAGGGTATCGGTGAAATGAGCCGTATTTTCCACAAGCTTTATTCAAATAATCTTGTAAGAGGAAAATGGAAAAAGGCTAAACGTCCTCTTCTCATTAACAACTGGGAAGGTACGGGAATGGACTTTGACCACGACAAGCTCGTTTCATTTGCAAAGCACGCTAAGGATATGGGTCTTGAAATGCTCGTTATGGATGACGGTTGGTTTGGTCACCGTGACGATGACAGAAGCTCTCTCGGTGACTGGTACGTTGCTGAATACAAGCTTAAGCACGGTCTTTCGGGTCTTATAAAAGCGGTAAACGATTTAGGTCTTGAATTTGGTATATGGTTTGAGCCTGAAATGATATCGCCTGATTCAGACGTTTACAGAGCACATCCCGATTGGTGCTTACATACAGAGGGAAGAGATAAATCTATAGCCCGTACACAGTACGTTATGGACTTTTCAAGAAAAGACGTGCGTGATTACGTTTACGGTATGATGCATAAAATCCTCTCTGAAAATAATATCGCCTACGTAAAATGGGATTTTAACAGAAATCTTACAGAGGTTTCGTGTGCACAGCTTCCGCCCGAAAAACAAGGTGAAATTTTCCACCGTTTTGTTTTAGGTACTTACGAGGTTATGGACAGACTTACAAAAGACTTTCCCCATATTCTTATTGAAAACTGCTCCGGTGGTGGCGGACGCTTTGACCCCGGTATGCTTTACTTCTCACCGCAGATTTGGACAAGCGACAACACAGACCCCATTGAAAGACTTACAATTCAATTCGGAACATCTCTTTGCTACCCTGCATTAACTATGGGTGCTCACGTTTCTGCAAGCAGAAGAGCAAGCTACGAAACCAAAAAGAACGTTGCTCTTTGGGGCTCGTTCGGCTACGAGCTTGACCCCGATAAACTATCTCCTGAAACTATTGAGGAAATCAAGGAGCAGGTTAAAGAATATCACCGTTATTATGACGTTATTCACTACGGTGAGCTTTACAGACTTATAACGCCCTTTGAAAACGATTTCAGAGTTGCTTGGCAGATGGTAGCGGAGGATAAAACCGAAGCACTTGTTACGGTTGTTAACATGAGACAGTCTTACGACCCCTTCTTTATTTTAAGACTTAAAGGTCTTGACCCCGAAAAGCTTTACGAGGTTGAAGACACAGGTAACACCTACAGCGGTGCTTATCTTATGAATGCTGGTCTTAACCTTACTCATAAACCACAAGGCGACGGCGAATCTTATCTTATTCATATTGTTGAGAAAAAATAATCGAAAAAAGAGTTGTAAAGTAAAACACTTTACAACTCTTTCATCATATTCTACCATTTATTATGAACCTTTTCGTGAAAAACGGGAAGGTTTTCTATTTTTACTTCTTTACCGTCATCAAGAATAGCTGTACCGTTTAAGAAACCAAAAAGCTTGTCGGCGTGTTGAGAAATAACCTTTGCACTTATATCTGTTCTATCGTTAAAGAACGGCTTAAAGGTCATATTCCATCTTCCGTCATTTGA
>JAZUQS010000100.1:0-15268 GCA_045605825.1 Acutalibacteraceae bacterium | reverse complement strand
GGTAACCATAACCCATAACGTGAGAACGCAAAATTGCAGCGTCATAGCCACATTTTGAAATTAACTGAGGTGTCTGGTTGTGAAGTGCAAATTCTGAAATGGCATATACGTTTGGGGTTTTGCCGAAATAAGCTAAATTTGTTCTTACTGCATAAAGGAGCTGACGGGCATTTGACTCTTCGGAAATGGTAAGAGCTAAAGGCTGACCGTAGGTAGTTGCACCTAAACCAACTCTGTCAGGGTATTTTTCCAAAAGCTTTCCTATAAGCTCAACAACCTCAGGGTCTTCCTTTGAAAACTCGTCAAAGGTAAAGGATTCATAATCAAGACCGATCCGGAGCTTTGGATATTTTTCAAGCCATTCAAATATCTTGAGAAGACGAGGCTTTACCGCATCCTTCCACAAAACATATCCGCCGTGGTCGTAGGTTAAAATGTGAAGCTTTTTGTCATTCATATAATCAACTCCTCAAACAAATAACAAGTTGATTATACAATGATATGTCCCGATTATTCAATTAAGAAAGTGCATAAAATTATGGGGTATAATTTGTGTAAAAATTATTGAGCACCGTATTCTGTAGTATAATTTTAAATTTAAAATTTTAAATGATAAATTTCGGAACTGCGTTGGCTATTATAATGCTGTGGCTAAAATGAAGTGATGCGAAGCCATACCTCCTCGTTCGCTGAAAGCGAGTGGGGAGGGGGACACCGCCACAGGCGGGGTGGAGGGGAGTTAAAGCCGTGGTTGGTCTTCTGTCGGTTAGAATAAGTAACCGCAAAAAACGGTAAAAGCACCCACCCAAAAATAATATAAAAATTTTTAAAAAAAGTGTTGACAAAACCGAAACTCGGTGGTATAGTATATGAGCACTCGCGAGAGTGGCGGAATCGGCAGACGCGCACGTTTGAGGGGCGTGTGGTAATCCCGTACGGGTTCAAGTCCCGTCTCTCGCACCAAATAAAGAACTTACACTTCAGTGTAGGTTCTTTATTTTTATGTCAGAAAACAGGTAGGGACTTGAACCCCCTCGCCGAAGGCGAACACAATCGGGTGTTCGCAAGTGAAACGCAGCGAATGATGGGCAGAGCCCATCAAGTCCCGTCTCTCGCACCAAAAAAAGCGACACCCAAAAGGGTGTCGTTCTTTTTTTGGTGCAATGAAATTCGCCTTACAGCGAGTGAAATAGCTTTCGCTATGAAATACGCCAAAGCGTATGAAATATGCTATCGCATATGTTTTTTAAAGGCGAATTTTATTTCATATTGCGACATTGGAGCAATATTTCATAATCTGCAAGATTATTTCATATTTTTCACAAGAAAAATATTTCATTATGATTACATACACGGCTATGCCGTGATTTTTGTTTTCAGCAGTACTTCCCTACAAAAAAAGAATTTGTAATTTGTGTGATTTTAAGGATTTAATTCATAATTTACTTTTTCAAGTTATTTTTACCGCTTTTATGGTATAGTATGAGGATTATTTATAAAACCAACCCATTTGTTTTTATTTTCATAGTATTTCATATATTCTTCCGATATTTTTGTTATTCCAACCAATGCGGCAGCTCCCGCAGCAGCAACTCCTACTTCTCCACATAGTGCCGCTCCGACAGTGAATGGTGTAGCGAGTATTGATGTTATGTTGGTCCATCTTTTAACTTTAGGAAAGACTTTATAAATATTTTTATTTATTTTAACTTGTTTCTCCTGATATTCTTTTTTCAAATCTTCTAAATCTTTAAGTGTTGTTAAATCATTTTTGGTATCTATTAAATTTTGTAATTCATTCTTAGCTACTAAAATTTCATCTCTATTTCTTAAATTAACTATATTTATCATTGCTTTTTCAATTGAGTTAAGGTATGTTTTTTGACACTCTTCATATTTTTGACAGTTTCTACAATGTTCTTCGTCAGTAAAAGCATAGTTATGTAAAATCATTTCATTAGGAAGAACAGGCGAAAACACTTCAGTAAATAATTGTTCATTATATGTCATAGGCGAATTAAATTTGTATTTTAAAAAATTGTATTCATATTTATTGAACAAACAATTTGCATTTAATTCATTGCTTAAAAAAATTGATGCATTTATTGCTGCTATTTTTGCATAACAATATGGTCTTCCATCAATTAATATTTCACCAGGAACTTCTTTATAATTACCTTCTGTAATATTGTCTGGGAAATTTTCTAATAAAATCTTTGAATCCATTTGTCCTTCAACATCAAAATCTGGAGTTACTCCTTCGTGCAAAATGTCTTCGACATTGAAAGTCTCTATCAAATTATTATCTTTAGCTATTTCTAAAATTAAGTTTATAGCAATACTTTCTTTATTATCATTTTCTTCTAATTGTGCATTAAAAGACTTTTTAGGAAATACTATTTTATCTGCCCATAACAATGTTGATGGATTGTTGATCAACCAAGAATAATTCATTCCACAAGGCTCGCATATACCAAAATCATGAGCCAATCCTAGTCCTGTAACTAAAACTTTCATTTTTTCTCCTTTTGTTATAAAATTCTAAATAAACCTTTATAACAAAATTATACATTATTTTATTTCTTTTTTCCACCAATTTTTACTAACTAAAAAATACTAACCCGAATTTCTTACTGTTTTAAGAAAATTAGAGTTGCTTTCATTTTATAAATACTATTACATATCCGACTTTTCAAGATTATGTTCTCTGCAAAGCATCTGACCATTTTCAAGAGTTGTATGTCCGCCTTTACTCCAAGGAATTTTATGGTCGGCGTGCATATCTTCAAAATCCCATTTAATATCTTTACCTTCTGATTTACACATTGGGCAAATTCCGTGTTGTCTTTCGTACAAAGTCCGTTTTTCATTATCGGTAAATGCACGAATTGACAGCACTTTTTCTTTTGTCTTGCCACTTAACAGATATTCATAAATACCTTTTTGCTTTGTAATATCATCATCTTGTAAGAGTAAATTTATTTCTTTTTCCAACTCATTGGGGTCATAAACATTATTTCCGTATTCATTATAAAGAACTCCCCAATTCAACCCTTTCATAAGCTTTGCTCTGTATTTAGGAAAAGTTAACTCAACCCAATCAATAATAGTTTTATAATACTGTTTCAATGGAGTTGCGTGGGTATCGTGCTGATGTTCTGCCATATACTGCTCAATAGACTTATTCTCTTTGCTTGCAATCCAACTTAAAACAGTCTGTAAATAGTCCTGTCTGATTGTTGAGCCACTCATATACTTTTCGCCTATTTTATAAGCAATACATTGATTTTTACTGAAATATTTTTTAGCATCGCTCAACCATTCACCTGTATAAATAGCGTTACGAAGCTCTTGGTCTGTAAGCTTTTCTCCGGCAATATTGATTATTTTAAACCAATCAAGTTTTTCTGTGTCTGTACCCTTACAAATATAAATCATTAATTTGTAATCAAGGACTTTTTCTGTGATTTCTTTTGATGTATGGGCATAATAAGGAGTAGTTGGTGAAGAAGAATTTGCGAATATGGAATATCCATTATCTAACCAATCACAAATTGATATTGTTCTTTGCTGACCGTCTAACATTTCGTATGTACCATCTTCATTTTCAGACCAATACATTACATTCAACGGAAATTCATGGAGAATAGAATTCATAACAGCAATTTTCTTTTTATCGTCATAAACAAATTCTCTTTGGTAAGCAGGTCTAACATTTAGTTTGCCACCATAAGCAACAACTTGCCCGCTTTCTTCGTCATTATAATAACCATCAAAAACATCACGGACCGAAATTTCCTGTAATTTAATTTCCATTAACTTTCCACCCCTTAATAATTAAATCTTGTTATTTTTCTTATGCCTTATTATTAACCTGCTAAAAATAATTTTATGTTTACCGTCTCCCGAATACCCAACAGATTTCATATTGGCTGTATAATGTCCCGTCCCGCCTTGTTCGCGATATTTTCTTATCCATTCTTCCCCTAAAACTTTTATTCCCTCTAATGTGTCGGAAACATCTGATGAACCAATCAACTCAAATTGTTCAGGATTTAACTTGTCTAAAAATGATATAGGAACACCCATATTACCGTCATAATCATATGGTATATCATTTATATTTTTCACTTCGATAGCATCATAATTATCATATTTTTTATAAATTTCAGGGTCATATTTCTTGTACATTTCAAAAAATTCATGCCTTTTCTTTATATCAAGGTTTGTCAACCAACATATTCCTGGAACGTACCCGTGTTTTCTTCCTTTTTCATCTATAAAGGCTTTACCTTTTAGTTGATATTCTGGTGGCATAACGAACTCCATTGTTTTGTTAAAGGAGTAACCCGCCCATACCTCGTTTTTTAATATTAAAGGAAAAATCTCTTTATATTTTATTGATTGCATACTTGCTATAATTATAAAATTCTTTTTATATTTAATTAGTAATGGTAAAAATTCCTTAAATAAGGAAAAAGGCGGATTTGTTACTACTATATCTGATTCCTTTAAAAGTGAAATGCACTCATCCGAGCGAAAATCTCCATTACCCTCTAATAAAGAAAGTGTATTCTGATTATTTTGCAAAAGGTATTCAATATCTGTTAAATCAATCACACCATCCCCATTAGCATCACTCACTTCGGTTATTTCAATTTTATATGGGTATTTTTTAGGACTATTTTTCTCATTAGGAATAATATCAAATAAAGATAACTGTTCAAATTCTTCACCGACAATAGGAGAGCCAGAATAACAAGTTGCTATTAATTTTTTTAGTCCCAAATAATTAAAATTCATTGCAAAATATTTAAAAAAATTGCTTTCATAAGGGTCATCACAATTACAAAAAACAGTTTTTCCCGCAAAATGTTTTCTGTAATGTTTCAATTCCATTTCTATATCTGCTAATTGAGTATAAAATTCATCATTTCTACCCATTTTGGCATTTCCCAAATTTTTATTGCCTGCCATATATAAATCTCCAACTTACTCCAAATGAATATTTTTTACCACACAGATATATACTTATATAGGTATATATCTATATAAATATACATTTTATTAAGTAAATTGTCAATAAAGTATATATTTATTAAACTATATTCGGTGATTGGTTTATGGTGAAAATATCGCTTGATAAGTTATTAAAAGAGAAAAAAATTACACGCTACAAATTAGCTCAAAAAACAGGTATTCAATATCAAATAATTGATAACTATTATAAAAACAAAGTAACCCGGTATGATAGCTATGTTTTAGACCGTATCTGTTCAGCTTTGGAATGTGAAATATCAGATATAATCGAATATAAGAACGAAGAAAAATAACCCGTAACACTCATTAAGAATGTTACGGGTTATTTATAAACTCATTTTTCTAAAAGGTCTTGCCAATTTTTAGGAAATCCCATTCTATAAATATTTACGGTACTGTGATTTTTAAAAGCGATATATAGTCTATCTAAACATCTTTTCCATTTTTCCTTTGAGCAATAGTTTTTTAATAAAAACAAAACAGCAAAAACTCGAGTATTAGTAAAATGCATAGAGTTGTATAGTTTTGGAGTAGCAAGCAAAATTTTATTATATAATCTTCCATAATGGGCACATATATTTCTAACCTCTACAAAACTCCTTACCCAACTTCTCAAATAAACTGGTTTTGTACCAAAATCAAAGCACAATTTCTTTTCCTTTTTCTGCTGATTCGTATATTGCACACAAAATCTTTATCATATCTACGCCCTGAGAGGGTTTGAATACAGGCTCTGCGCCCTCGGTGATAACGTCGATAAAGTTTTTGATATTGTGCTTGTGGCCGTTTGAGTCCATTTTGCCTTTGGGGGCAATATCGAGAAGCTGACCGTCGTCCTCTGTGAAGAATTCCACCTCATTATCTTCCCATTTAAGACCTGCTTTCGTACCTCTGAGCTCAACGAAGCGGTTTTCGTTTTTGATGTTTGATGCCCAGCTGAATTCTATCTGAAGCACGGCACCGTTATCAAAACGAATCATACCCATTGCAAGATCTTCAACGTCAAATGTGCCCTGATTGTTTTTGTCACCGAATTTTGAATTTTCGCTGTCGCTTGTATCGTTATCAGCAAATTTTGTATATGTATTCGCACTAACTGCAACGGGGGTGGGGTTACCCATAAGCCATACTGCAAGGTCAATCATATGAACGCCAAGGTCAATAAGAGGACCGCCACCTGACTGAGCCTTTGTTGTAAACCAGCCTCCTTTACCGGGGATACCTCGTCTTCTCTGCCAACCGCAACGACCGCAATAAATTTCACCCATTTTGCCCTCTTCAACAAATTTCTTTGCATACTGAGAAGCGGTAGCAAAACGGTTGTTTCTTATAACCATAAGTACCTTGCCTGCCTCGTCGGCAGCATTTTTCATTTTAAGTACCTCTGTAACGTCAATAGCATCAGGCTTTTCACATAAAACGTGCTTACCTGCCTTGAATGCATCAACGGCGATTATAGAATGAAGGTAGTTAGGTGTGCAGATATCAACCGCATCAATGCTATCATCCTTTAAAAGCTCTTTGTAATCTGTATAAACTGCTGCATCGGGGTAGTATTTATCCCTGAGAGCAACAGCTCTTTCTTCAATAATATCGCAGAAGGCTACAACCTCTACCCTGTCATCTTCATAATAATTATTAACGTGGTTACCGCGGCAGATGCCACCGTTACCGATAAGTGCAATTTTTAATTTTGACATATTATTTACTCCTGTCACAATAATATCAGGCAAATTTATCACCTGATTTCATTATAACTGAGAAGTAAAAAAAGTAAATAGACTACTGAAAATTAAATATATATAAATTCGAACGATTTAATCAATAAATTCAATTTGTTTTCTTAGACCTTTAATTTATATAACACCTATTTTTCGTATTGTTAATTGACTTTCCCTTCCAAAGGCTTTATATTGAATATATAGATATGTGTAGATATACAAATATATAACTAATATGTTACGGTATGCTTTCATAAAGGAGAGAGGTTTATGCTGTGGCCGGCAATTCGAGTTATCGTTTCGGTGCTTATTGCTATTGAATCGTTTTTTTCAGGTGCTTTTAAGGGGATTCTTATAAGCTCCTTTGATATGCCTGAGGGGCAAACCGGTGAATACACTCAATACGTTGACCCGTTTATCGGAACGGGCGGAACAGCTTGGGCTGCAGGTATGCTAAGCCCTGCGGCAACCGTTCCTTTCGGCTCTGTAAGGCTTGGTCCTGACACGTCTTTCTTAGGCGGTGCCTTCATAATGAAAACAAACACCTCTGGTTATTATTATGAGCATGCTCATATTAAAGGCTTCAGCCATTCAAGGCTTTCGGGTACGGGCGCTCAGGATTATCAGATGTTCCGCGTCACCCCTGCTGTTGGCTCTTCAAAGGCGGGTGTTATCCCCTATTCTCATAAATACGAAACAGCCTCTGCCGGCTATTACGGAATATATCTTCAAGCTCTCGACTGTTTTGCTGAATTTACTGCTGATATCCATACAGGCGTTCACAGATACACCTTCTTCGATTCCGCTGACGCCCGTCTTTTTATTGACGTAACAAGCTTTGCAGGTAACTATGAAGCAGGCAAGGGTAAGGTTTCAGTTGATGAAAGCGGTATGATTTCAGGCTCCGCTGAGCTTCGCGGTACATTCTCCGAAAGATACGAGGGTCTTCCCGTATACTTTGTTGCAATCGCAGATAAAGAAATTAAATCTTATGAAATCAAGGGTGACGAAAACGACCTTGGAATAGATATCAATTTCGGTGATATCAGCGGTCAGCCACTTGAAATGAAGGTCGGTATCAGCTTTATAAGCACTGAAAACGCACTCCAAAACCTTAAAGCAGAAGCTGACGGCCTTACCTTTGACGATGTAAGGGAAAATGCTCTTAACAAGTGGGAAAATGCTCTTTCGGTTATAGATATCAAAACCAAGGATGAGGATATCAAGAAAATTTTCTATACTGCTTTATATCACAGTATGATTATGCCAACAAACTTTACAGACGTTAACGGTGAATATCTTGGCTTTGATAAAAAAGTTCACAAGGCTGACGGCTTTACATACAGAACTGATATGTCCTTATGGGATACCGTAAGAACAACTCACTCACTTTATACTCTCATAGCGCCCGATATTCAGATGGACTGCCTTAAATCTCTTGTTGAGATGGCAGAAACGGGCGGAGCGCTCCCCCGTTGGCCTATGGGTGCAGGCTTTGCAGGCTCAATGCTTGGTGACCCTGCAAATATTATGATAACTGAAAGCTATCTCAAGGGCTTTACCGATTTTGACGTTGAAACTGCTTACTCATATATGAAGCTTTCTTCAGAGAAAAAAGCTGACCCTGTGGGCAGAGATTACGTTGATTTTTATAATGAATACGGCTTTGTTCCAAACGACCTTGCTCCCGATGACTATTCTGTTTCGAGAACTATTGAATATTCCTGGGAAGACGGAGCGCTTGCAACTCTTGCCAAGGCTCTCGGCTACGAGGACGATGCCGAAAAATATTCGGAAAAATCAATGTATTACAAAAACACCTTTAACCCTGAAATAAAATATTTTCAGGCAAGAAATTCCGACGGCTCATACGTTAAGCGTTTCAGCCCTTACATAACTACTTTTTATGATGCTGTTATGATAAAGAAATTTGCCGACTGCTATTGCGAGGGTAGTGCAAGACAATGGCGATGGAACGCTCTTCAGGATATTGACGGAATGATTGAGCTTTTCGGAAGCGAAGATTATTTCGTTAACGAGCTTGAAGCTTTTATGGAGGATGCGTCATCGGCACGTGCTGCTGTTGACCCCGGTCACGGTTTCTGGATAGGAAATCAGCACGATATTCACACCCCTTACCTTTTCAGCAACGCTGGAAGACCCGACCTTACTCAGAAATGGGTGCGTTGGACACTCCAGAACCGCTTCAGCACAGACGTAAACGGTCTTGACGGTAACGATGACGGCGGAACTATCAGCTCTTGGTATATTTTCTCCTCATTAGGCTTCTACCCTCTTGCAGGAACAGATAAATACTGGGTAGGCTCACCTAACGTTGACAGTGCTACAATCAATCTCGGAAACGGAAAAACACTTACCGTTAAAGCCACCAACCAAGGTGACGAAAACGTTTATGTTTCCTCAGTAACGGTTAATGGGAAAACTCTTAAAGGAGCTTATGTAACTCATCAACAGCTTATGTCAGGCGGAGAGCTTTGCTTTAATATGAGCTCAAGCCCCACAAAATAAAGTACACTCATAACAATTATAAAAATAAAACAAAATTCAGGAGAACAAAATATGGAAGTAAGATTCATAAAACCCGAAGAAGCAATAGCTTATAATAAAATCTCTGCGGCTTCTTTTATTTGGAAATTTGATAAAGAGGTTGACAAAGAGGTTGAAATACCTGTTCTTGGTGCTTTTCATAACGGAAAGCTTATTGCAGGTGTTGAGGTTTTCGACTTCAAATGCAACTACTGCGATAATCTTATAAACACCGTTGTTCTCAGCGGAATATGCAGTCAGCCTGAATACCGCAGAATGGGTGGCGTGAGGGCTATTTTTGACGAATTCGGCAAGCTTGCCGTTGAAAACGATATCGTTGCAGGCTTTCTTTCACCCTTTTCAATTTCTTACTATGAGAAATTCGGTTACGCTATTCTCAACCGCTATTTTACAATAAAGGTGCCTTTTGAAAAGCTTTGCCACATTCCCCGCGGTAACGACGTTGAGCTTTACACAGGTGAACAGCTTAACGAGCTGTGCGAATTACACAACAAATGTGCATTCACTCAAAATCTTTTAACCCTGCGAGAAGATAAAAAGCATTTCTGTAACACTCCCCTTGAAGAAGTGGATTACACGTACATTCACCGCAATTCTCTCGGTGAAGCGGACGGCTACGTGCGTTTTAAGGTGAAGCGTCCTGACGAGCTTGTTGCAGAGGAATTATTTGTACTTTCCCCCGACGCTCTCAAAGGAATTATAGGCTTTTTAAGAAACTACGACGGCATCGTTAAAGCTCTCGTTATAAAAAAACAATATCCTTCCATGCCCACCTCATGCCTTTTTGACAGAATTGACGGCGTAACCTACTCATCCGACGGCGGATATGCAGGAAGAATATACAACCTTAAAAAGCTTCTTGAAAATAACATTTACCCTGAAAAATACGGAAAATTCAGTATTTTAAGCCTTGATAACCTTCAGCAAAACAAGGGTATATTTGAAGTTGAATATGAAAACGGCAAGACTACCGTCACTAAAAGGGATGAGGGCGATTACGATATTTCTCTCACTCCCCCTGCGGCTGCAAGGCTTCTTCTTGCAGGTGAAGGTCACACCGCCCACACCGCCTCATTCATAGACGGAGTTGAGCTAAAAAACAATGCAGATGACTTTTTCAGAGCTTTTCCTCACCGTGCAACTCTTTTTATAGATAGCTTCTGGTCGATATAAATTACTTTCCTGTTGAAATTACAATTAAAACCACTTTTGAAACGAGGGATTATTATGGAAAATAATTGGGTGCAGGTATGGGGTCAGGCTCATTCGGCTTTTTCATATTTTTATTACCCGTCATGCCCGAAAACCTACAGGCTGGTTATAAAATCTGCATTATCAGGTAAAAGCATTCGTTTTGAGCTTTCTAACGAATGTGCGAAAAACGAAGTGTATATCGGAGCTATGTCCGTTGCAAAATGCGACGAAAACGGCAACTTTATCGGCGAATGTAAAACCGCAACGGTTGATTCGAAAAAAGCATTTTGCCTTAATATAGGAAAGGCTGCTACAAGCGACGAAATCCCCATAGATATTGAGGTAGGCGAATATTTCTGCATCAGCATTTTCGTTGAAAAAGGTGCTCTTCGCAGCGGTAACCTTCTTGATAATGCTCTTCTTTTAACAGTTAAGGGAGACGTTTCTCACGAAAGAAATATCGAAAATCAACGTCGCAAGCGTGATAAGGTACGAGAGGTTGCTTCTTCGCTTTTGAAAATGTATTTTCACAAGCCTATTCCCCTTATTCAATCCGTTCAGGTGCTGAATTCAACAGGTGCTAAAAGCATTGTAGTTTACGGTGACTCAATAAGTCAGCAGGGCTATTGGACAAATGCCTTTGCCGAAAGAATTTATAAAGCTTACCCCGACAAATATTCGGTGGTTAATAAATCTATTATGGGCACTCGCCTTTTAAGAGATTTCAGCACCCGATTTTTCTGCAAGGGGCTTTTCGGAAAAAGCGGTCTTAACCGTATACAGAGAGATATTTTAAACTATCCCGACGTTGAATATGCTATTATCGCTTTAGGCACAAACGACTTTTTACAGCCTGCTACGATTCAGGCTCCAAAAACTGAACGTTGCTCTGCAGAGGATTTCGTTGAGGGTATGATTACTTTAACCGACACTCTTAAAAAGAACGGTATTAAGCCTATTGTTTTTAATATTCTTAATTTCGGCGAAAGTGTAGATTCCCGACCTGAAAAAGAAGCTCTTGTTACAAAAACAAATCAGCTTCTCTTTGAAAACAGAGACAGTTTTCACGGATTTTATGACCAGGCGTCATTATGCGTTAACCCCGAAAAGCCGACCTGCTCTAAAAAAGAGTACCTTGGCGGTGATAACGTTCACCCCAACAAAAAGGGCGGTAAATTAGTTGCCGATAACATTCCGTTAGATTGGTTTAATTAAAATTTTTTATAAGAGTATTTGATATATTAAAACTTTTGGTGGTGAAAAAATGTCTGCTTTTTTAAAAGCTTCCCTTGCATTTATTCAAGTTATTTTATACATTACGGGTGTTTTTACTGCCGACGTTAATATTAATTACGGCGGTGAAAAATACGTTCAACAAGAAATCACTTCCCCTATGGCTATCGTTGAAAACGGTGCTTCCGATTTTGTAATTGTAAGCCCTGACAATGCCGACGAAACTATTTTAACCGCAGTAAATGAACTGCAGACTTATATTGAAAAAATAAGCGGTGCAAAGTTAAAAATAGTTTCTGAAAGCGAAGCTACACCCGAAAATAAGGCTATTACTATCGGTGAAACCGCTTTAGAAAAGGGTGTTGTAGAAATCGACCGTGAAAGCATTTTCTCTGACGGCTTTATGCTCTTTTCCGACGGAAATCACCTTTTTATTTCGGGTGCCAACAGCCGAGGCACTCTTTACGGCGTTTACACCTTCCTTGAAGAGTATTTAGGCGTGCGTTGGTTTACCCCCGAGCTTGAGGTTGTACCCGAAAACAAAAATATTGTTATTGACAGTAGCATTAACAGAGTTGTTGAACCGTCATTTTCAATCCGCCGAAACGATACCTTAGGCACAAACGATGCCCACAGAGCAAGAACGAAAATGAACGTGTCCTTCTGGAGCGAGGCTACTGAATACGGCGGTGCTCTTACATACGTTTTATGGGACGTAACCCTTGATAAATTAGTCCCCGACGACCTTATAAAAGAGCATCCCGACTACTTTGCCACAACAGCCGAGGGCACTAAAACGAGAGATCACGTTTGCCTTTCAAATCCCGAGGTTTTAGAGGTTGCGGTTAAAAACGCAAGAAAAGCTATTCTTGAATGTGAAACGGGTGCGAAATATATTCATATAGGTCAAAAGGACAACACAAACTACTGTAAATGCGATAAATGCGAGGAGCTTTACGAAAAATACGGTAGCGTTTCAGCACCTACAATTCTTTTTACAAATGCATTTGCAGATGCTCTTGACGACGAATTTCCCGACTTCACCTTTACCTTTTACGCCTATAACGAAACCGACAGACCCCCTACGGATTTATCGCTTCGTTGCAACAGCAACGTAATTCCCGTGCTTTGCGGACTTCACAAGGCTTGCAGAAGCCATCCTCTTACGGAATGTGGCTCAAAGGACGGTAACGAAACCTTCGAAAACCTTTACGGAAGCCCCGAGCCCACCATTCACAAGGATTTTGAAAACTGGACTAAAATTGCCGACAGAACTTATATTTACGATTACACAATTAATTTCATAAACACTGCTCAATTTTTCTCAAATTTTGAATATATGCAGTCAACTATGAAATATATGCACGATATCGGTATTACGGGCTATGTTTACAACTGCGGTGACGGTCATATCGCCGCCTTTAACGAGCTACGAAATTATCTTTTATGCAAGCTTCAATGGGACGTAAACTGTGACGTAGAATATCATATGGTTGATTTCCTCAAGGCTTATTACGGCGAGGAAGCCGCACCGTATATAAAGCAGATTATTGACATTCAAACCGCTCAAACCAAGGTGTCGGCTCATGCCTTTGACTTTGACTGGCATTATCAGGCGGGCTTTTATCCTATGAACGTTGCGGTTGCCCTTGACGGACTTTGGGGAAAAGCTTTAACAGCCGATATTACAGAAGAACAGCTTTTCAACGTTGAAACTGCGAATTTAAGCTGGGAGTATTATAAAGCAAACCAGTTTTTAGATAAATATACTATCCTTAATCCATTCAGACACAAGCGAATAGAAGAGCTTTACGATTCAATGCTTGAGCACGGCATAACAAAGGTTTCAGGCTTTCAGGAAATACCTAAGAAAGAGGATATAAGCTTTATGCAAAGACCTTATAATTGGGGATGATATGAAATGAAGCACACCTTCGGTGCGTGAAGCAGCTTTCGCTATGAAGCAGCTTTCGGCTATGAAGCGTGCTTTCGCACGAGATTTTGTTTTTGAAATAATATGAAGCACACCTTCGGTGCGTGAAGCAGCTTTCGCCATGAAGCAGCCTTCGGCTATGAAGCGTGCTTTCGCACGTGATTTTTTGATACAATATATTAAAAACACCGCAATTCCTGATTAAAGGAGCTGCGGTGTTACTGTTTTTACGGCATATAAGGGTTATCCTCGTATTCGTAATTTTCCGGCATAATCATTGGTCTGAAATAATTTATTGTATAATCAATAGCCCACTGACCCTTTTTGCCTGTCCAGAAATGTGAATGAGGCTCAATAGAAAGCATACCGTCGTAATCTTTTGTATAAAGTAAATCCATAACAGATTTCCAGTCTATCATATCAAGACCTGCAGGTGCATCGTCGTAATGCTCACCGTTTACGTAAACTGCACCTTTAAGGTGGAAATGGTAAAATCTTTCGCCCCAATCCATTATTTCCGAGAGATAATCGCCACCTCTGCTAAGGCAATGAGATGCATCGTATTTAATGCCTAACTCGGGAAGTGCCGATAAAATTGGGTGCCACGCCTTAGGCTCTACAACGAAATTTTCCCATGCACAGTTATAAACCGAAATTTTAACGTTTTTCTCTTTAGCATAGTTTATAAGCTGAGAGAGATAATCAATTGCTATCTGACAGTTTTCGTAAAAGCTTTTGCTTTCGGTGTAATTTACGCCTGTATTGAAAACGGGGCAACCGATAATTGAAGCGGCATCAATTATGTTTTTATCATCCTGAAGTGCTTCGGGGATAATTTCGCCGTTATCATCAATTCGTGTTTGACCCCATCTGCCCATTGAGCCTACAACCACGCCGTATTTTTCGCAATAGCCTTTAATATCGTTTGCTTTTTTGAGAAATTCAGCGGAATTATAGTTATGGTTTACGCAAAATTCAACTGCTCGGAGACCTTTATCGCTAACGTATTTGATATTGCCCTCTTCCCAGCCGTTTATTATACCTAATTTCATATAATCACCCTCTGTAATTATTGTAATTTTAGGGTAACACAAAAAGTGGCAAATAGCAAGGGGGGAATAAGGTGCGTAGCACCGCGATATAAATCCTGACGGATTTGCGATATATACTTCGTATGCGATATACCTTCGGTGCGATATGTGCCTTCGGCACAAGAAAAGTAAGGATTTATATCATATCGCATTGAGCGTAGCGAAATATATCGCATTTTGTATAACAAAATATATCGCACAAGCCCCGCTTGTATATCGCCAATATTAAGATGCCAGAGAGCTTCGCAAGATAAGAGATAAAAGATAATAGAGAATAGTTAATAGAAAAGGGTCTGCGACGCAATTATAAATGCGAAATGCGGAATGAAGATGCCGGATGCCAGAGGCTTCGTTCACGATTAAGTGAGGAGTGTGGAGTGAGGAGTTAGGAGTGAAGGGGCACTTCGTGCCGATTATAGAGCTTCGCAAGGAGTATAAGTTAAAATTTTGCGAAGCTTTTCCTCCCTGTGCGAAGCATAGGGAGGGGG
>JAZUQS010000099.1:0-3539 GCA_045605825.1 Acutalibacteraceae bacterium | reverse complement strand
ATTAAATGGTACTTATGAACGGAATATGACGCTGTACTTATTTTGGTAATTTTACAAGTGCTTCGTCCTCTTTTTGCCGCCGCTTTTTTTGCGTCTGACGAAACATATACATTACCACCTTTAAATACAACGATTGAGCCGACTTTAAGAACAGGATTGTTTTTCTTTGTTGCTGTTGATGATTTCTTTTGCGGATTATATGAGCTTTTCGCAATACGAACCTCAACAAGCTCCATACTGAAATTCGCACCGCCCCACGTTTTATTATTGTAATCACAATTAAACGAGGTAATTTGAAAGTTTTTGCCGTACACAACGCCACTATAAGTTATTAATGAACCTGTTGTACGCAACGCTTCAATTTTTGCGATAATATCAGCCGTTGTTAATTTTTCCGCATTGACTATCTTTCCCGATATAGAAATTCTTTTAGGCTGATTTTGTATGTTGTCGGTTAAGGGTAAACCTTTCTCGACAGGGTGTTGAGTTATATCCGTTGTCCTTGATAATTGTTCAGTTTCAACGAAAATCGGAATATTATTTAATGTTGCCATAACTCACCAACTTTCAAGGAAAAAGGGAGCGTTGCCGCCCCCTTAAACCTCACGTAAATTCGGATTTTGGTTTGAAAAGCTTTCAAATGTTTCGTTGATTCCCTCTTGAACCCATCTTTTAACTTTTCGTGCCATTGTCCTATCATCATTTGTACCGCTAATCGTAAGATTAAATTGCGGTGAATAAGTATTGTATTCTGTATTGCTTGAATTTGAGTAATAACCGCTACCGTCAGGAGAATAATTTGACAATCCTAATAAACTGCCTGTTTTCGCCCAAAGGTTTAAACCTCTACGACGTTTATCTCTTGATAACGGTATTGCCATTTCTGCCCCGTCTTCACCGAAAATACTCGGTCTTGTTGCTATGCCACCATTAGCATATCCAACACCTCTATACGCTCTTGCAAGTGAACCATATCTTGATTTTGCGTATCTGACGGACGCTAAAATGTTACTTAACGGGTCATAGATGTTTTTGTTAAATCCTGCTCTTGCATATGCTTCAAATGTCGGGTCAATAACCTGCATAAGACCTTTTGACGGTATACCCTTTTTAGCATTACTATCCCACAGGTTTATTGCTTTCGGATTACCACCGCTTTCGGTCTGCATTTGATATAATGTTCGCTTAACATTAGCGGCGTTATATTCGCCCTCCATTTTCAGAGCACGAATAACAGTTGACCGCCATTGTTCAACGCCTTTTGAAGCAACATAATCAGCAATGCTTAAAGCTCCTGCTTCGTCAAATAACTTATCAACCCAATTCGTCATAGCTCCTGTAAAGGTTGATACCATACCTTTACTCATATCTAATCTGAATCCGCTTAAACCGCCATAGCTAACATTGTCAGAAATTCTATCAACTAATCCCTTTGAATTGTCGATATATTCCCATAAATCAATGTCGCCTATACCTTTTGCGTATCTGAATGTAGGTGATTTACGCCCCATTAGTTGAGCTGTTTTGTCAGCAGGTAAAACTTTCATACCTTTAGGTGCATTAGGTATAAATACGTTTCTGCCACTCGGAATAAATGTGTTACCGTTCGGCATTTGTACCAATTCAGCACCGTTGCCGTCATTTACAAGGGCGTTACCGCCTTTATGACCTTTAGTACCTCTTGCATACGGAGTCCATTCTACAACCTTTTTGTCAGAACCAAATTCTTTTAAAATCCAATTCGCCGCTTCAAGCACTTTATTTACAGGTGCAACGGAAGCCTTAACAGCGTCTTTCCAAACCTCAACAAGTGCGTCACCCAAACTCTTGCCCGAACTTTTCAGACCCTCACCCATTTTTTTAGGTAACTCTGAAATCTTCGTAACCATTTCGGATATTTTTTCGTCCAATATCGCCGATACACTTGTTGTTACTTCTTTGGATTTTTTGAGCGAATCCCACAAAGCGTTTAAGTTATCAACATTAAGACCGTTTACGCTTTCAAAGAAACTGCTTGTCTTTTCGTTAAAGCTACTTAAATCGTCAGCAATATTGCCTAAAGTGGTTGTTTCGTCACCTGTGAGTTTATCCCACCAACCGCCCTCTTTAGGTAATTTGCTTATACTTGCAAGGCTTTCAAACAATTTAGGTACATTCGTGAACGCTGTTTCTTTTAAATTCCCTGCCATTTCAAAGAATTTTTTAACTCCGTCACCGCCTAATTTGCCTAAACCGTCAGCTATGTTTTGATAATTTACATCACCACAAAACCAACCGACAACACCGCCGTCTTTCGGCAATTTCTTTAATCCTGCAAGACAATCAAATAACTTTTTAGCGTTATCGAATCCCGCTTGCTTTAAGTCTTGAACTGCTGTAAAGAAGTTAATAACTTTTTCACTTGAAAGGTCTTCAAGTCCATTTGCGACATTATCATAATTAATATCGCCCATAAACCAACCTGCAACGCCACCCTCTTTAGGTAAGCTTTTCAAGCCTGCAAGACATTCAAACAGTTTAGTTGCGTTTGTAAATCCGTTTTCGGGAAGTGTTGCAACAGTCGTGAAAAAGCCTTTTGATTTTTCTGCAAACGTATTAAGCGAAGTGCCAAGTGCAGCAAAATCCGTACCGCCTGTAAAGAAACTTAAAAGTTTTTCTCCTGCCATTTGGAGCATAAATGCACCTAAAGCCTTGAAGAAAGTACCTGCACCCTCTGCGTCTATACCCTTGAACGCTGTAAACATAGGTTGCAACGATTCAACGAACGCTGATAAATTTTCACCGATTTTAGGCAATGAGTTAGAAATACCCTCTAACGCACCGCCAACCAACGAACCTACCATTTCGCCGATTATATTGAATATCGTTACAAGGACTTTACCGCCCTTTTCAATAAATTCGGTGAATCCGTCTATTTGGGCTAAAGCACCATAAGCCGCAATTAATGCGGTTAAACCACCAAGCACCAACGCCATATTTGCAAGCCCTGTAAGTACAACAGGAATAGGTATCATTCCTACAATACCTGCAAATATCGCTAATACACCGCCAACAGCACCAAGCAATCCCATAATGCCGATAACTTTCAGTATTGAACCCGAATCACTTAATGACGCAACAGACGGAGCTATTGCCATAAATGCCATTGTGACAACACCTATACCCGCAAGCATAATCGCCATATTTGCAAGTCCTTTTGCAACCGTTGATACAGGTATTTTGCCAACTATTTGACCGAATTTAGCTAACGCTGTTCCGACACCGCCCAATACAGTCATTACCGTTGCTACTTCAAGAACGGATTTTAAATCGCCTAATTGTGCAATATAAGGTGCTACCGCTGTAAAGGCTGCTGCTAATGCGGTGAATCCAACTAATATTATAGCGAGATTTGCCATTCCTTTGAGAATGTCGGTTGTTTTTGCTTTAGCAAGACCTTTGAATACATCAAAAATGCCACCGCCACCGCCTGACTTACCGCCGCCTAAACTGCCGAAAAGTGAAGTAATTCCTTTGATACCGCTAAACAGTTTAAATGC
>JAZUQS010000098.1:0-8980 GCA_045605825.1 Acutalibacteraceae bacterium | reverse complement strand
ACATATTTTTCATTTACTTTAAAAATATAAAGAGGAATTTTTATGATTTTTATTTGCTTTGCGATTTTTATAACAACTGCCCTTACGACATTAATTCTTTACAAAAAATCAAGTAAAGAAAAAGATATAAACAAAACTCTTTGCTTAGCACTTGCAGGGATTTTGATGTTCAGCATAGGTCTTGAATGCTCTGTTTTTAATATCAACTTTTATTCCTCTGCAAAAAATATTGAAGAGGATATTTCATATCGCCTTTCAAGCTTTGAAAATGATGACGGTAGCTATACACTCCCTGCAAATGAAATTATTCAGATACCTGAAATAAATCAGAATATAAAAAATATTCATTTCGATTTAAGCGACGGCAACCTCGAAAAGATTTCCTTAATACTTTATCTTACTGATGAGGGTAATAAATATTACTTTAGTAACCCCGAAAGAGTTTTATACAAAAACGTTGATAAAAGTCAGTATATAAACATTCATACAGCAGGCAATTCGCAAAGCATTGCTTTTAAATTTGAAGATACAGAAGAGCCTGTTAATTTAGACGGTGTTTCCATAAACTGCAACCGCCCCTTTGAATTTTCGCTTTTACGAATACTTATCGTTTTTGCAATTCTTTGCTTATGTTATATTTTCAGAGCATCCTCCCCCTTGTTTAAAAGGAAAATAACTGAAAATGAATACTCTAAAAACACTCTCGTTATGGGCTTTTTAGGTATACAGTGTGCGATAATAATCATTCTCGCCTCTATTAATCCCGTATTTATGGGTATTGCAAGCGGTAGCTACAATTCTTACAAATGGGACGGAAACGGTATTGATTTTGTTGAGTTGAGTATGACAAACCACAATCAATACGATGAATTGGCACAAGCAATTTTACAAGGCAAAACTTATATTGATAACGACGACGTGCCACAATCGCTTATTGATATGGAAAACCCTTATGATACAACCGCACGTTCTCAACAATCCCTATTAAGCGGTGACGATTACAGATGGGACGTTGCATATTTTAACGGTCATTATTACGTATATTTCGGTATAGTGCCGTTACTACTGATGTATTTACCTTTCAGGGTTATTACAAATTCCCCTTTTCCCTCCGCAGTAGGTATTATGATATTTGCATTTATCTTCTGTATAGGTGTATTTATGCTGTTAGATTTAATATGCAAGAAGCATTTCAAAAACGTTTCTGTAGGGGTATACCTTTTAACCTCTTTAACCTTTGTAAACTGCTGCGGTGCTATGTTCCTTGTAAAAAGGCCTGATTTTTATTCAATACCAATAATAACCTCAATGGCATTTGTTATTTGGGGGCTTTACTGTTGGTTTAAGGCTTTTGACTGTGAGAAACGAAAAAATCTATTTTTCACCGTAGGCTCTTTATTTATGGCTCTTTCAGTCGGATGCAGACCTCAATCAGTATTGATATGCTTATTAGCTTTACCGCTGTTTTTAGGCTACTTTTTTAAAGATAAGTATCTCTTTAGTAAAAAAGGAATCATAAACCTTGTTTCGTTAGCCGTGCCCGTTGTAGTTGTAGCATCGGGAATTATGTATTACAACTACATCCGCTTCGGCTCACCCTTTGATTTTGGCTCCTCATATAACTTAACTACAAACGACGTAACAAGCAGAGGCTTAGTTTTCGGAAGGACAGGCTTAGGCTTATTTACCTACCTTTTCCAACCGCCTCAATTCAAAGCTGTTTTCCCGTTTATAGAGGCTGTTGATATTGAAACAAACTATATCGGTAAAACGATTACCGAATATTGCTTCGGCGGTATGATTACCTCTTTACCGTTCTTATGGTCTCTTTTCTTATTGCCAAAAGTGAAAGCTACTTTAAAAAGTAAAAAGCTTTTAGCCTTTACAATAACCCTTGTAGCAATAGGGGTTGCAATAGTTGTTGCCGATACGCAGGCAGGCGGTCTTTTGCAGAGATATTACAGCGACTTTGGTTATATTTTCTTCTTGGCAACAGCAATTATCACTTTTTCATATTACGAAGAAAAGCAATTGGAAAATAATGCATATTCAACAAACAAATTAATAAAAAATTTATCTTTTTTAAGCATTTTTTACTCTTTTGCTCTTGCATTTTCCGTAGCAGATGTTACAATAGAATCACAGAATCCGACATTATTCGGCACGATTGCAAACCTTGTGCAATTTTGGATTTAAAGTCCGTTTAAAGTTTGGATGCGGTTACACTAAAAGAAAAGGATTGAGACTATGTTAAAACACAAAAACAAATTCACAAAGGCACTTTCGCTTATGCTTGCTCTTATTTTTATTGTAAGTGCATTCGCAGGCTGCGGTGGTGATAAAAATACTGATGAGAGCACAACAGAAGCTCCTAAAAACGATATAGTTGAAAATAAAGAGCCCGTTGAGAACGTAATAAGAAACCCTCTTACCGGTGAAGCTGGTTATGATGAAGCTCTTTTAAATAATAAGCCTGTTTTTGTCGTTGTTGAAAACACAAAAGAAGCTAGACCTCAATGGGGTCTCACCTCCTCTGATATGGTTTTTGAAATGGTTGCTGAGGGCGGCGTAGCAAGAATGCTCCTCGTTTACTCTGACATTTCAAGATTACCTGATAAAATTGGTCCTACAAGAAGTGCAAGACCTTACTTTGTAGATATTACCCGTGGCTTTGGCGGTGCATTTATTCACTTTGGCGGAAGCCCTATGGCATATAGCATATTAAATTCAATATCAATCTCTCGTATGGACGGTATGGCTAACGACGGTACATATTTTAAGAGAGATACAAGCAGAAACGTTGAATCTTGGCATACTGCATACACCAGCAAAGATATGGCAACAACATATTTCACTAAAAACGACATCGATTTAACGTTAGATGATGATTACAAAAACATTTTATCCTTTAATGATGAAGTTGTAGAGCTTACAGGCGGCGAATGTAACGAAATAAAATATGCAATTTCATCAGGCTATAAATACACTTGCAAATACAACGAGGATGAAAACGTTTACTATTCTTCACTCAACGGTGAAAAATTCGTTGATAGCGACGGCAATCAGCAATCATTTTCAAATATAATCATCCTCTATACTGACGTTTACGTTGACAGTGCTCAAAATGCAAAATACGGAGAATCAGGCAGAATGGCTATTGAGCTTGACAGCGGCAAGGGTGTTTACGTTTCTAACGGAACATATGAAAACATCACATGGGAAAAAGGTGCTGCTACCGATTCATTCAAATTCTACGGTGCAGACGGTGAAGAGCTTAAGCTTAACATTGGTAAAACTTACGTAGGTATTACAGATTCTGACAACGCTTCAAGCACCGTAATCGCATAATTAAATTTATAAAAAAGCAAACCGATACATCCACAAAAAGATGTATCGGTTTTTTGTTTTATTCACCATTCAAATTCCGGTCTTGTTACCTTTTTTTGAGAGCTTTTTGCTGCCTTTAACAGAAACTGTCGCATAGGCTCTGTTTTTCTTACGTAACACATTAAATATTCGCAAAAATCTTCAAAGTTTCCTATATCGTCGTCAGGTATAAAATAAATGATAGTCCAATTTTTCATTTTCAAATATTCTGCGGCAGGGTCATCGGCGGAAAAGCCTCTCGGCATTGTTTTTAATCTATCACCGTCTACAACTACACCCGTCTTTTTTATAATTTTCTGAAACTCATCAAAATTTTCAGAAATATAAGAACGAATATCATTCATTTTTTGAGTTGTATCGCACCAAAGACCTGTACCGAAGCAAGAGGAGCCGGGGTAAATTCTTAAATAATAGCCGATAGGTAACCAAGATTTTCTGTCAGAAGCAATATAAGCTCTGAAAGCAGGGTTATAGGGCGGTCCGTTTTTATGAAAACGCATATCTCGGGCTATTCTATACATCCACTCTTTAGGCTCCATATACATTATAGATTCCGCTATATCGGGCACTTCTTTACTTATAGCAAATCTAAATAAATCTATAAAGCCTAAAAAATCTTTTCTTGCCTGCTCATAATCACCGTGATTTTCGTGAAACCAAGTGCGGTTATTGTTTATTTGCAATCTTGCGCAATACAATAAAATTCTTTCAAAATCCATACTTCACCATAATTATTTCTATAAATTTTGTAAAAATAAAATAACACAAAACAAGTTAAAACGCAATATAATATTGACATCAAAGCATTAAATAAAGTAAAATTATAATTAACGAAATTATATAAAAAACACATATTAAACGGAGGATAATTATGGCTGTTTTTAAACCCTTTAAAGCTTTAAGACCTATACCCGAGTTTGCTTCTAAAATCGCTGCTCTTCCCTACGACGTTATGAATAGCGAAGAAGCAAAAGAGATGGTTAAAGGTAATCCGTATTCATTTTTACACGTTGATAAAGCAGAGATTGATTTGCCTTGCTGTACCGATATTTACTGCGACGAGGTTTATTGTAAAGCTGCAGAAAACCTTAAATGCTCCGAAGAAAACGGATACTGTAAATCAGACGAAACACCTTGCTTTTACATTTACCGACAGATTATGAACGGAAGAGCTCAAACAGGTATTGTAGGCTGTGCAGACGTTGACGATTATATCAACAACCATATCAAAAAGCATGAATTAACAAGGGCAGATAAAGAGGCTGACAGAATTCGTCACGTAGATACCTGCGATGCTAATACAGGTCCTATTTTCCTTTGCTATAAGGGAAACGATTCCGTAGCATCAATAATTTCACAATGGCAAAACAAAACTCCAGTTTATGATTTTGTAACAGATGACGGTATTCAAAATACTGTTTGGGTTATTGATGACATTTGTGTATGTAATGAAATATCAAAGCTTCTTGAAGCTTCGGGCGATTTTTATATTGCCGACGGTCACCACCGTTGTGCCTCTGCAGTAAACGTTGCAAAAATGAGAAGAGAGCAAAATCCCGATTACAACGGTACTGAAGAATTCAACTTTTTCCTTGCCGTCCTCTTCCCTGCTGACAGTCTTGAAATTATGGATTACAACAGAGTTGTAAAAGACCTTAACGGGTACACAGTAGAAGAATTCATTGAGAAAATCGGTGAAAAATTCACTGTTGAAGAAGCTGATTGTGACGGTGCTTATCACCCAACAAAAAAGCATACGTTTGGTATGTACCTTAATAAAAATTGGTACAAGCTTACAGCTAAAGACGGTACGTTTGATGAAAACAACCCCGTTGAACAGTTAGACGTTTCTATTCTTCAAAAGAATCTTTTAACACCCGTGCTTAATATCGGCGACCCAAGAACTGATAAAAGAATTGATTTTATCGGCGGTATTCGTGGTCTTGGTGAATTAGAAAGATTAGTTGACGGCGGTATGGCAGTTGCGTTTTCGATGTACCCAACTACTCTTGACGACCTTATGTCAATTGCTGATGCAGGTATGATAATGCCACCAAAATCAACTTGGTTTGAGCCAAAGCTTTTAAGTGGTCTTTTTATACACAAACTTGAAACTAAATAAACGGTGATTTTATGTTAATTATAGGATGTCATTTATCAAGCTCAAAGGGCTATCTTGCTATGGGTAAAGAGGCGGTAAAAATCGGTGCTAATGATTTTCAGTTTTTTACCCGAAACCCTCGCGGTGGCTCTGCAAAACCCTTAGATTTAGAGGATGTAAAGGCTTTCGAGGAATATAGAAAAGAAAACGGTATTGTCAGCGTTCTCGCCCACGCCCCCTACACAATGAATGCTTGTGCAAAGGATGAAGGGCTTCGCGAATTTGCAAAAAATACAATGCTCGATGATATTAAGCGTCTTGATAATATTAACGGTGCATTATATAACTTCCACCCAGGTAGCCACGTAGGTCAAGGTGAGGAAATAGGTATTCAGCTTATTTCGGATATGCTTAATTCAATTCTTACAAAAGAACAAAAAACGCTTGTTTTACTTGAAACTATGGCAGGTAAAGGTAGCGAAGTAGGAAGAACCTTTGAAGAAATCAAAGCAATTATAGATAAGGTTACTTTAAACGAAAAGCTGGGTGTTTGCCTTGATACGTGCCACGTTTTCGATGGCGGTTACGATATTGTAAATAATTTAGATAAAGTTATTGAAGAATTCGATAAGGTTATAGGTCTTG
Source organism: Acutalibacteraceae bacterium (assembly GCA_045605825.1). Lineage (GTDB taxonomy): Bacteria > Bacillota > Clostridia > Oscillospirales > Acutalibacteraceae > DTU089. The sequence goes on along the minus strand of JAZUQS010000098.1, from coordinate 2,847 downwards.
ACAGATTAAAAGCAATTCACCTTAACGACAGTATGAATTATTTAGGTGCTCATAAAGATAGACATGCTAAAATCGGTGAAGGCGGTATAGGTCTTGAGGCAATCGAAAGAATTATTAACCATCCTAAGCTTAAAAACTTGCCGTTTTTCCTTGAAACGCCTAATGACATAGACGGCTATGCAAGAGAAATTGCACTTTTAAAAACCTTATATAAGGATTGATTTATATTTCTCTGAAAAAATTCTTTCAGGGAAATATGTTTTTTACCTTGAAAAACCAACAATTGTATGATATTATATAAGTGTTATACATTAATAATTAGGAGTGTTCCCTTTGCCCGCACAAAAAAGACGTATGAATAACACCGACAGACGTGTTAAAAGAACAAAAAAGGCTCTCAGAGATGCTTTGTTTACTTTACTTGAGCAAAAATCAATTAATGAAATCACAGTAACAGAGCTTACAACTTTAGCAGATGTTAACAGAGCCACCTTTTACTTTTATTATACAGATTTAATTGATATGCTTCAGCAAATTCAAGCCGAAGCCTATGATGCTTTTAAAAACACAATAAATCAATCAAATTCATCCATATCAACAATTGAAGGCTTCACGGAATATGCTGAAAGAATTTTGAATTTTTGCAAGGACCATGAAACACTTTTCAATTTCATAGTTAAAAACGACATTAACAACCAGCTTTATAAGCTTGTACAACAGCTTATGCTCGCCAATATACCTAATTCTAAAGATATTTTTGACGAAAACAATCCTGCCAGGTATTGCTCAAACTTCGTTCTTACGGCTATGACGGGTATTGTTATAGATTGGATGGATGAGGGTATGAAAATCCCCCCTCATGAGCTTGCAGAGTGCTGCGCTAATATATACATAAACGGCTCATATAAAACGAAACAGCTTTATAGCACCTATCAAGCTCCCGAACCAGAATAAGAAATGGTGTGCGATGCAAAGATGCATCGCAGACCATATTTTTTATTCTTCAATTTTTAAATTTGAATGATTTTTGATGTAGTTTGGGATTTCTCTGCCCTGAAGCTGTATATAAATACTGCGAATGGGCAGAAAATCTCAAAATACGCAAAAAGCATCAAATTTATTCTACTGACTTTAATGACTCAACCATACTTATCTTCTTCAACTTAAAGTGCATAAGCACGTTAACAATAACAGCAAATAGGGCTGTTAAAAGAATTGAGAAGAGGAAGCTTAAGGGTTCAAGCTTTGTGCTAAAGGTAAGCGTATCGATATCAACAATACCAACAACAACTATATTAAGCGGTATACCTAAAAGAAGACCTAAAGCTATACCTATAGCTGTCAAGAAGATATTTTCTCGATAAATATATGCCGAAACTTCACCGTTGTAGAAACCGAGAACCTTTAAGGTTGCAAGCTCTCTTATTCGTTCATTAACGTTGATATTATTGAGGTTATAAAGAACAACCATCGCAAGACCCATTGCGGCAATTATAAACATCATAATAACGAGATTCAATGTATTAACAATATTATTGAAATTATCAATAACGACAGTTGTAAATACTGAACCGTTAACGCCCTTCATATCGTTTACTGTTTTTTCTATATGAGCCTTTTGTTCTGTAGTAATATCGTCTGCAACCTTACAGAAAAGATAGTTATATGAAAGGTCTGCTCTTGTTACCGCACTGTAATAGTAAGGCGTCATATAAACGTAGTGGAAAGTATAGTTATCAGCAATACCTGTAACAACCACCTCGTATTCAACCACACGTGAACCCTCTGTCCACGAAACTTTAACTGTATCACCGATTTTTGTATCAGTTTTTTCCGCAAATTTCTTTGTAATAACCGCACCCTCGTCGGTTAACGGAACATTCTTACCGTTGTAGCGAAGGTCTATGAAATTGTGTAAGCCTGCGGGATTTTCGAGAACAAGAACATCAACCTCAAGCTCATCATCACTTCTGTCAGAATAACCCTTACATACCTTTAAGAAGCCGAGCATTGAAGAATCAATACCTTCTACAGAATTTACCGCCTGAACAACTGAACTGTTGTTGTATGAGGTTTGACCCTCTGCTAAAACAACCTGCAAATCGTATTGAGCAACACCTTTATCTTTATCGTACTGGTTATCAATAACACCACCGATTGCATCCTTAAGACCAAACGATGCAAGAAGAAGTGCCGTACAGCCTGCTATACCTGCAATTGTAACAATAAATCTCTTTTTGTTTCTGAAGAGGTTTCTGACTGTAACCTTTGAGGTAAAGCTAAGCTTTGACCAAATACTGTCAATATTTTCAAGGAATACTCTACGACCTGCTTTAGGAGCCTTGGGTCGCATAAGAACAGCAGGAACGGTTGCAAGCTCATTTTTACAAGCCCAGAAGGCTGCAAAAATTGTTGAACCCATAGAAATAATTATACCGAGAATTATATATATAGCGTAGAACGTTATTTCTACAGACGGCAACTCGTACATAATGCCCCATGCACCGCATATTGCCAACGGGATACCTACAAAGCCTAAGAAGATACCTAATACCACACCTATAAAGCTTGCAAGAGCGGCATAAATCATATACTTTGCGGAAATCATTTTGTTTGAATAACCGAGGGCTTTTAAAGTACCCAACTGCGTTCTTTCTTCTTCAACCATTCTTGTCATAGTTGTAAGACACATCATTGTAGAAACGATAAAGAAGAAGGTTGGGAAAATATAAGCAAGTCTTACCATATTTTCTGCCGCAGAGCCGTAACCTGAGTAACCGGGTGAGTCTTTTCTTGTGTAAACATTCCAGCCCACGCCGTCGTTTATATTTTTAAGAAGATTTTCAC
>JAZUQS010000097.1:0-8322 GCA_045605825.1 Acutalibacteraceae bacterium | reverse complement strand
CGGAGTTGCTAAAACTTATATTAAGGTTTCCTATTTAAAAACAGCTTTGACAGTTTTTTTAGTAGGCTATACGGCTGTAAAAGCAATTAAAGTTTTTGCAAAATAAAAATCAGATACACACTAAAAAAGGTTTGCCGGCGTGCGGAATAAAATCCGCACGCTGTTCTCTATGTAAAGTCGAAAAACTATATAAAAAATCAAAGTTTTATCGGTATAGAAGTAAAAACTTATGTAATAAATATAATGTACGTAGGTTGAGAAAAAGTTAAAAGTATGATAAAATGAAAATAAAGGGGGCGAAATAAATGCTTACAAAAGAACAAAGAATTGTAATTTCCGTAATATTGGGAATCTTTGCGGTCGTTGTTTTTGTTTGTCTTTATGGATTTACAATAGGCGGTGAATACTTTTCTATAAAATATATTCTTTATTGCCTTTTAACTTCTTTGACAATGGCAAGTATAGCTTTTTTATTTGTTTTTAAGAGAGAAAAATTTAAAGCTTTATTTGGAAAAGAGCCCTTTATAATAGTTTGTTTAATTCTTATTGTTGTTCAATTGCTTATGTATCAGCCATTAAATCTTCTTTCTTCTAATGATGATGGTAAAGAGTACGAAGTTGAAATAACAGATTATTTTAGCAGTAAATTATCATCTGAAGTATATTTTATTGATAAAGACGGCATAGAGAGAAGCAAGGATATTACTTTCAAGTATATTGTATTAGATGACGGTGAATTATATCCGCAAACAGGCGGAAAAATGATTGTTAAAGAGAGAACAGGTGGATTTAATTGTAAGCATTTTGAGATTATAGAAGTCACTTATATGCCTGAATAATTACATAGTTAAAATAATTTGAGGCTACTTTTATGGTAGCCTCTCTTTTTTTATTTTGCAACACTTTTGCTAAATATGTCTACAAACCACCCGTTGTTGTCTTCCCTTAATTGCAACCACCCCATAGCTGTACCCATAAATGAAGTGCCGAAAACCCAGCAAAATCAAGGGTTTTGAGGTTTTAAAAAAATTTATGGTTTTCTCTTGACATTTACCCCTGCCGCCGCACAGACTATTGCCGACTTTTTGAGCGACACAAACACTTCACCCGAGGATTACGATATGATTTTAACGGGTGACTTAGGCTACACAGGCTCGGATTTACTTCTACAGCTTATGAAAGAAGAATTCAAGACCGATATCAGCAAGGTGCATTACGATTGCGGTATTATGATTTACAACCGAGAAAAGCAAGACGTCCATTCAGGCGGTTCGGGGTGTGGCTGCAGTGCATCCGTTGTTTGCTCGTATATTTTAGATAAATTAAAATCCCACGAATTAAATAAGGTTTTATTTGTAGGCACGGGAGCTCTACTCTCGCCTACATCATCATTGCAAAAAGAATCTATACCGGGAATTGCTCACGGTGTACTTTTATCGTCTTAAGGATTATCAAATTAAAAGGGGTGTGAATATGGATTACTGCATAAAAGCAATGGAAAGCCTTTCCGGAGTTGCTAAAACTTATATTAAGGTTTCCTATTTAAAAACAGCTTTGACAGTTTTTTTAGTAGGCTATACGGCTGTAAAAGCAATTAAAGTTTTTGCGAAATAAATAACAAAAATTATAAAAACGGATACGTTTTCAGGTTAGTGAAAGCGTATCCGTTAATTGTTTATTCATCCGAGAGCCTTATCATAAGCTCTGCAAAAAGGCTGTTTGCCCAAGCAAACCAAGGTCTTGTAAAGTCTGTATCGTCATTTTTATTAAATGATTCGTGCATAAGGAAGGTGCCTGCGTGGGTTGTTGTAAGCATATTGATACATTCCTTAATTTCGGCTTCATCAAGTGAAGTGAGAGCCTGCATAGTAAGAGCGATATGCCAGATTTTATCAAGCCCCGTATGAGGACTGCCTACGCCCTTTGCAACGCTACCCTCAAAATACCATGGGTTAGACTGTGAAAGAATGAATTTCCTTGTGTTAAGATAAATTTCATCATCCTTTTCAGCGTAGCCCAAGTACGGTGCAGACAAAAGACTTGGTGAATTGGCATCATCCATAAGCCTAACGTTGCCTTTTCCGTCAACCTCGTATGCATATATTTTTCCGAATTTTTCGTGTTCGTATACACCGTGGGTTTTAATACCCTCGTCAATATCAAAAGCAAGTGAACGACATTCGCTTTCAAGGCGAGTATCCTCATACCCTGCGTTTAAAAGCTCCGCCGCTTTTTTGAGAGCACAAACCGCCATCATATTCGAGGGCACAAGATAACCGTAAACGCATCTGTCATCAGAGGGGCGGAAGCCCGACCAGGTCATACCCGTAAATGCTACCTCGTTACCCTTTCCGCCATTGGGAAGAGTATCTGTTTCGGGGCAATCGGTACGGTTAAAAAAGTAACGTGACTCCTGAAAATGATTTTGCTCAAGCTTAAATACTGCAATAATCACTTCAAGCATATCGTGAAACTCTTCAGTAAAAATTGAAGCATCAAGAGTCTGCATATAATACTGATAGGCTAAATAAATTGAAGCGCAAAGAGAGTCAACCTCGTATTTTCTTTCCCAAATTAAATCGTGATAAAAATCGGTTTCGTCCTTATGGCTTTTTGAATTTGGCACTGCGTTAAAAGCATTAGCATACGGGTCAATATTTATATAATAAGCGTGCTTTGCAATAACGCTTCTTATGATTTCCTTTAAATCCTCGTCTTCGTTAGCGTATCTTATATAATGAGAAAGCTGAGATGCGCTATCCCTTAACCACATTGCAGGGATATCACCCGTAATAACGAAATAACCGCCGTCGTCAAGCTTTGCAACGGTAGTTTCAATAGTGTTAAGAAAACAGTTTTTGAAAAACGGTGCAAGCTCCGGATATTTCACCTTTAACTTTTCAGTTATTTCATCAGCTTTTTCAAGTAAAATCTTTGGAGTTTCCATATAATTTCTCCCTCGGTTTAAAAAATTCTTAAAGCATATTATATGATTTTAAAAGTATAGCACTAAAAAAACAACAAAACAATGGTAATATTGCAAGGTTTTTGCTCTGTTATTTTGTAAAACCTACCGAATTTTTAATTTTTTCAATTTTTTTGCAAATTGTTAATGATTTCACAAGCAATATGGTGTATAATGGTTTCAATATCGAACTTAAGTTCGAAACAGGAGGTAAATTTATTATGGCAAACCGTATAGTATTAAACACAGTTTCTTATCACGGCAAAGGTGCTATTGAAAATATCGCACCCGAGCTTCAGGGCAGAGGCTTCAAAAAAGCTTTTGTTTGTTCAGACCCCGACCTTATCAAATTCGGCGTTACTGCAAAGGTAACTGACCTTCTTGATAAAGCAGGCTTCCCCTACGTAATCTTCAGCGAAATCAAGGCTAACCCCACTATTGAAAACGTTCTTGCAGGCGTTGAGGCATTCAAAGCAAGCGGTGCTGACAGTATAGTTGCTATCGGCGGTGGTTCTGCAATGGATACCGCAAAGGCTATCGGTATTATTATCGAAAACCCCGAATTCGCAGACGTAAGAAGCCTTGAAGGCGTTGCTCCTACAAAGAATCACGCTGTTTTCACTATCGCAGTTCCCACAACTGCAGGTACAGCTGCTGAGGTTACAATTAACTACGTTATTACTGACGTTGAAAAGAAACGTAAATTCGTTTGCGTTGACGTTCACGATATCCCCGAGGTTGCAGTTGTTGACCCCGATATGATGTCAACAATGCCTAAAGGTCTTACAGCAGCAACAGGTATGGATGCTCTTACTCACGCTATCGAAGGCTACATCACTAAAGGTGCTTGGGAAATGACAGATATGTTCCACCTTAAAGCAATTGAGCTTATCGCAAAGCATCTTCCCGGTGCTTGCGAAAACACTCCCGAAGGCAGAGAAGGTATGGCTCTCGCACAGTACGTTGCAGGTCAGGGCTTCTCAAACGTAGGTCTTGGTATCGTTCACAGTATGGCTCACGGCCTCGGTGCTCTTTACGATACACCTCACGGCGTTGCTAACGCAATTCTTCTTCCCTCAATTATGGAATACAATGCAGAATGCACAGGCGACAAATACCGTGATATCGCAAAGGCTATGGGCGTTGCAGGTACAGACGCTATGACAATCGAAGAAGCAAGAAAAGCAGCAGTTAAAGCAGTTGCAGACCTTGCTGAAAAGGTTGGTATTCCGAAAGACCTTAAAGGAATTCTTAAGGAAGAAGACGTTCAGTTCCTTTCCGAAAGTGCATTCGCAGATGCTTGCCGTCCCGGTAACCCCAAGGACACAAGCGTTGAAGAAATCGCAGAGCTCTACAGAGCACTTCTTTGATAATAACATAAAAAATCCCTCGAGTTTAAAAACTCGGGGGATTTTTGCTTACTGCTGCAACGCCATATTTACTGCAGTTTGAAAATCTGAAACATCTATTACTTCATTGCAATTTATGTCACCTGCAAGAAAATACGAGTCGTTCAAAGCCTTATGCCCGTTTGATGCTCTTTCTATTTCAGCTAAATCAATAACGTTAACCGTACTATCACCGTTTATATCCCCCTGAACAATAAGAGTATAAATTTCCGATATATCAGAGTTTTCGTAAACAATAAACATTGAACCGGTACCGTAAAGCTTAGTTGATAAATTCGCACAAGATGCAATACTGTCTACCGTAACAGTATTCTGAGTACCGATTATGCTTGAAAAATCGTTTTGTGTGAATTGAGTAGTGTAAATGAGTTTGTTTTCAAAATCAATATGAGTATCAACAAGAGCAAATATAGCATATAATCTGTTTTCGCACATAGAGCTTGTAATAGTTACACTTGAATCACCGTCAACGCTTAACATTTCGCAATAGTAATAGCGATATGTTTTTTGTTGGTCATCAGGATCAAAAGTTTTATCTGTAGCATATGCTATCGGTATATCATCATAGTTACCTTGTATATTATCGTTCGAGCCATACCATTGATATGTTCTATTAAATCCTCTTGCATCAAATTCAAGCGGCTTATATGAATACTTATCCCAAACAGGCTCAATATCCTCAACAATAGCAGTTTCTTGCGATATGTTTATAAACTCAACATCATTTTCCTTTGCCCATCGTTCCGCATAACTGTTGATGCCTGCTGTACCATAAACCACATATTCAATATATTCATTTTTATAATCAGTTGCAGGGACACAGTATTGCAATGTGGAAGGCAATGAAAGTTCAATAGAAACTGGACAATGATAGTTAACGTAACATGATTTACCAGTGTTTTTTAATGTGTTTGGAATATTATACATATACTTCACCGAAGATAGTTCAACGCGTTTTACTGCAGAACGTATAAATGCATCTGTGCCTATTGATTCAAGTTTTGGTAGATCAATATATGAAAGACGATCTAATCCATTAAAAATATTTGTTGTAGCATCTGCAGAATCAGCTGCATAGTTTTCATATACACCAAAAAGATCCGATTCTTTCAAGAAATTAGCTTTGGGAATATATAAAATTGTAATATCTCCGGTACCTGTTCCATTTGGGTGTTGCATATTAAATGCATGATAACCAATTTCTTCACAAACAGGCAAATACACACCCCTTATGGAATTACATTCCATAAAGGCCTCAGCTCCTACTTTTTTTACATTTGGAAAATTGACACCTATTATACCTGAGCAATAAAAAGCGGCGGGATAAATTTCCACACAATTAGGAAAAAACACCTGACTCAGGTTACTCATACCCATACACGCATAGTAACCGAGATATTCAATTCCGTCACCCCAAATATATTTCAGATTCGGAGTACACTCAAATGGGCACAATTGATCATCAATTTCTATAGGTCTCTCGAAATCGCCATCTGTATTGCCAAGATATTTAACGGTATCAGGCAAAACCACACCCTTTAATTCTTCATTTGAAAAAGCTCCGGCTTTGATATCAATAACACTAATACCATTTATATTTTCGGGTATTGCAAGGTACGATACCGTACCGTTATAAGCGGTAATTACACCATCCTTCGTAATAGTAAACATATCATCAGTGCCTACAACAGTCGAAACCATTGTTCTTGTAGTACAATTGCTTTTTTTATCCGCTTTATAAGCAACAGCCCTAACACGCATCTCCTCATCTTCAAATATTATAGGTTCCGAATACAAATAACCGTTATCTTTTGTTGGATATGTACCATCTAAGGTATAATAAATCTCTGTATCTTCTGCGCAAATGATTTCCAATGGAACTGCACCGTCATACTTTTTTTCGTTATGGCTAAAAATAGGTGCATTCAATTCGTCAAGCTCGAATAGCTTTAGTGCGTTAACAGCACCGGATCCATACCAACCGTCAAGATAATCATCAAATAAACCATCACCACTATTCTTTACAGCTCTTACGCGGTCCTCAAAAGACATATTAGGATTAACAGAACAAAACATTGCGTAGACTGCTGCCATAAAGGGAGAAGCATAAGAAGTTCCGGTTCCTAATTCAATTATATTGTTAAGCCCTATAACAGGGACATTAACACCAGGTGCACAAATATCAACAGCCTTACCCGAGCAAAAAACCGGCATATTATGAATAGTATGCGCTGCCACTGTAATTGTTTTGGGTGAATTGTTAAGTGGATATGAAAATGATATATCAATATTATTGCTATAATTGCCTGCAGATGCAAAAATTGCGCACTCGTGCTCATAAGCATACTCAATTGCAGCATTATATAATTCGTAGGCATCCAAAACATGAAAGCTGCAATTAATTACATCTGCGCCATCATTAACCGCTTTTAATATCGTAGACGCACCCAATGCCAAACTATTACTGCCACCTTTTGAATCGAGAAATCTGTAGTTGGCTATTTTCACATTATCAGTTGTGTAATTATAAACAACGCTCGAAACTGCTGTACCATGTCCCTGGTAATCCTGCTCGGAGCCCTCATCGCCATCACCTGCATTATTAAAACCGGTTGGAATTATTCTTTCAGAGAAATAGATGTTATTAAAATCAAAACCCGTGTCTATAATTGCAACCTTAACCTCTGGTAAATCAACATTCTTGTATTTTTCAAGAACCTTATCCATACCTGTAGAATAATGACACCATGAGTTTTTAAAACTTTCAAAAGCTTCATCACCTGTAATGATGGTTGTTTCATCGTCATTTAATAGGCCGCTACACGAAACATCATAATCAACAGAAATAATATCCGGATTATTTTTATAATGTTCATAGGCATAGTTTGTATCTTCTTCGTTTCTGAATTGCAATATCCAGAAATTTGAAAAACCACTTACTACATCAACTGCTTTATATGTATCGATTGGTTCATCTGATTGTACAATAAGACGAGGACAATAATTGATTTCGATTTCTTCGTATGTGTTTTCTGTTGTTTGTTCTTCCTCAATAAAATCGGGAGTAACAAACTCAGAATCGCTATATTCAGTTACCATTTCATTTACATTTTCGCAGAATTCTTCTATGCTTTCTGATGCAACAACATCTTTCGTTGCCGAAACCGGAACGCATAAAATTGATACAAGTAATGATATACATAAAATAGAACTTATTATTTTCTTCATTTGTTACTCCCTCTTTCTTGATTATAAATATCCAAAATTATAATAACTATCGTTTTCATTCATTTTCAATCTATTTGCCTAACTATCGAAAAATCTTGCCTAAATATCGAAATTATTGCCGTAAAGCACCAGAAAATAAAAAATGCGGCTACCGAAGTAACCGCCAAAAAAGCAAACTCCGATAGTTGCCAAACCAATTCAATATAAAGGGCAATAGTGCAATCATATTGATGGAATCTGCATTTTTATCAAATTCACTATATGATTACACAATCAGGGTAAAATATTCCTGATAAAAACAGAAAATTGCCCCTCATTTTTATATTCAATTGGTTTGGCAACTATAGTTTACCATATTTTTTGAAAATATTCAATAGCCTTGTAAAGTTAGTGAGTGCACTTTCACGGAACACCCAAAGGGATGTTCCTTACAGTTGTTCTTTTTTAGTATCTCATAATGGTCGGTTTACTGCATTTGAAGCTAACGCTTCAACTACGCTCCTTTGTCGCGTAGAGAACTCTCCACCGCCCGAAATATAAAAATATAGGATAGTGTTTTCTTTGCGAAAGCACTATCCTTTTTTTCTCTAAATGCGGTCCCTGCCCTCTTGCGGTACCCAAAATTGTTTGCTCGCTATTCGCTTCGCACAATTTTGACCGCTACGCCAACTCACACTCCCTGTTTCCGCCACCGGCGGCGGTCGTGTTCCTTGCCCTCTT